>JANJUA010000212.1 GCA_024710825.1 Solirubrobacteraceae bacterium | reverse complement strand
GCCCGACCTGCTGCCCGACCCGCCGGTGCTGCGGATGCCGCTGCGGCGCGCGCTGGCCTGGGGCGTGGCGGCGGCGCTCGTCGGCGGCTTCGTCTTCGCGCTGCGCGCCGGCGTCGTCATCGGCCCCGCGACCGCCTTCGTCCTCTGGCGCGGCATCGGGGCGCGCCCGCTCACGTTGGCGGCGGGGGGTCTGCTGGCGATCGTCGTGCCGGTGCTCTACCTCGCGATCGAGGTCGACGACAAGGGCGGCTACAACACCGCGGCGCCGCTGGACCGCATCGCCGCGCACTGGGTCGCGGTCGCCGCGATCGTGCTGCTGGCGCTCGCGCTCTACCGGACGCTGGCGGGCGCGAAGGCCGAGCGGGCGCGCAGGCCGAGCACGAGCACGCCCGCCGCAGCCAGGCACTGAAGCCCGAGCACCACGGTCGCGTAGGAGACGACCGAGTAGGTGCCGAGGCTGAGGACGATCGGCTCCATGACGGCGACCACGCCGAGGACCCACAGGAAGCTCGTGCGCCCGAGCGCCAGCATGTACTGCACCGTCAGGTAGGCGACGGCCAGCAGCGTCATCGCCAGCCCCAGGACGGGCAGCGCCCCGGAGGCGTCCGTGAGGTCCGCGCCGAACGCGAGGCGCATCAGCAGCTCGGGGACCGTGGCGAAGATCGCCAGGGCGGGCAGCGCGACCGCCGCGAGGACCATGAAGGCGCGCTTGAGCACCGGCTTGGGGTCCAGCCCGGCGGCGGCGCGGCGCGTCGCCTCGGGCAGCAGGTGCAGGGCGATGCCGATCGCCACCCACACCACCGCCTTGGCCGCCACCGCCGCCGCCGCGTAGGAGCCCGCCTCGTCGCCGCCGATCTGGCGCTTGACGACGATGACGTCGACGTTCTGGAGCAGGGCGAGCAGGGCCAGCCCGGCGATGGGCGCCCACGCGCCCGCGAGCAGCGAGCGCAGCGAGCGCGCCGTCGCCGCACCCTGCGCGCCGCCCAGGCGCCGCCGGATCTCGTAGGCCATCCAGACCGCCGTGAGGACGAACGCCAGCGGCGTGCCGAGGAACGCGCCCGTGACGCCTGCGCCGGCCAGCACGAGCACGAG
This sequence comes from Solirubrobacteraceae bacterium, assembly GCA_024710825.1. Taxonomy (GTDB): domain Bacteria; phylum Actinomycetota; class Thermoleophilia; order Solirubrobacterales; family Solirubrobacteraceae; genus Capillimicrobium. The sequence goes on along the minus strand of JANJUA010000212.1, from coordinate 1,852 downwards.
GCCGCAGGCGAGCCGGCCGAACGCCTCGCCGACCAGCGAAAGCCCCACCGGCCTGTACGCGTGCAGGCCCTGGAGCGTCCCGCGCTGAAGCGAGAGCAGCAGCCAGAGGACGCCGGTCGGCAGGATCGCGGCCGCCGCCAGCGGGTGCTCGGGAACGCCGATCAGCCGGGCGAGCGGGTCCTGGAGAGCGAAGCTGACCGCGCTGACGACGATCAGCGCCACGATGAGCTGCCGCGTCCAGCCGTTCAGCGTGGCCGACAGGCGCCGGGCGTCGCCGAGGTGGTGCAGGGCGGTCTCCCGCGCGGCGGCCACCTGGAGCGCCTGGCCGCCGACCAGCAGGACGAGGAACGCGGCCACGAGCGCGGCCAGCGAGCCGTAGCCGTCGGCGCCCAGCAGGCGCGTGAAGACGATCGTGAAGATCAGCTGGATGCCGTTGGACAGCAGCGTCGCGGCGGCCAGCCCGCCGGCCTTGACGGTGTCGGAGCGGCGGATGCCGGCGCGCAGCGAGGTGCGCGGCGCCGCGGCGACGCGCTCCATCACGTCCAGGTTCGCCCGCGCCGCGTTCTCCCAGGTGAAGCCGCGGGCGCGGGCCTGGGCGGCGGCGCCGAGCTCGTCGCGGCGCTCCGGGTCCGCGACGAGCCCGCGGACCTTCTCGGTCAGCTCCTCCGGCGTGTCGGCGAGCACGCCCGTCTCGCCGTCGACGATCGACTCGTTGAGGCCGCCGACGCGCAGCGCGGCGCTCGGCGTGCCGCACGCCGCCGCCTCCATCACGGTCAGGCACCAGCCCTCCGCAGAGGAGGCGGTGAGGTTGAGCCACGCCCGCCCGTAGAGCCCGGCCTTGGCCTCCTCGGGCACGAAGCCGTGCAGCGCCACCCGGCCGCCGATGCCGCGCTCGGCGATCTCGCGTTCGATGACCTCGCGCCACTCGCCGGTGCCGGCGATCTCCAGCCGGGCCTCCGGGATCGCCTCGACGACGTCCAGCGCGACCTCGACCCGCTTGTACTGCTTCAGGCGCCCGAGGTACAGCAGCGTCGGCCGCTCGCTGCGCCGGCCTTCGTGGAACTGGTCGGGCTCGACGCCCAGGTAGGCCACGTGGATGCGCGCCGGGTCGATGCCCAGGCGCTCGACGAGGTCGTCGTGCGCGGACCGCGAGATCGTGAGGATCTCGGTGCCCTTGTAGAGGAAGCGCAGCGGCACGTACTCGAGGGCGAGCGCGGCGAGCTTGCCGCGCCGGCCGAGCTCGGCGACGTAGTGGTCCTGGTGGACGTGGTGCACCAGCGCCACCCGCGGCTTGCGCAAGAACCACCACAGGGGGGTGAAGAAGGCGATGCCGTTGACGACCTCGAGGACGACGTCGGCGTCGGCGCCGAGCCCGCGCGCGACGGCCCGCGCCGCTCTCGGGAAGACCGTCAGCCGCGAGCCCATCCGGTGGACGGTGAGCCCGGGGCCGAGCTCCTCCACCTTCGCGGCGCCCGGGTAGTCCCCGGCGACGACCGTCACCCGATGGCCCCAGGCGATCCAGCGGGCGACCTGGGCGTAGAGGTTCGTGCCGGTGCCACCGCCCTGCGGGTGCGTCCAGTCGCGGTCGGTCAGCAGGAGGATGTGGAGCTTGCGCGAGGGCGGCACGGCGGGGGGCGAAGTTAGCGCAGGAACCAACCGCGGGGGATCGGTCGCTCGCTATCGTGCGGATCGCATGTCCTCCCCGCGGCGTCTCGTTGCAATGCTCGTGATCGCGCTGCTCGCCGCGGCGCCGGCTCCGGTGCTGGCGCAGGGCGGGGCGGGGGACGACCAGTACCAGGACCCGTTCGGCGGCCAGGGCGGCGGAGGCTCCTCCGAGCCCGAGCCCGAGCCC
>JANJUA010000201.1 GCA_024710825.1 Solirubrobacteraceae bacterium | reverse complement strand
TGCTGGGACCGCGGCACGGCGACGTTCATGATCCTCGGCGACACGTGCACGCGGCGCTGCGGGTTCTGCCACGTGCAGACGGGCGTGCCGACGTGGAACGACCCGCTGGAGCCGGCGCGCGTCGCCCGCTCGATCGCCAGGCTCGGGCTCCGCCACGCGGTGATCACGAGCGTCGATCGCGACGACCTCCCCGACAAGGGAGCGCGCATCTGGGCGGCGACGATCCGCGAGACGCGCCGCCAGGCGCCCACCTGCAAGGTCGAGGTGCTCACCCCCGACTTCCAGGGCCACGAGATGCCGCTCGCGACGGTGCTGGCCGAGCGGCCGGACGTCTTCAACCACAACGTCGAGGTGGTGCCGCGGCTGTACTCGGTGGCCCGACGCGGGTCGCGCTGGGAGCGCTCGCTGCGGGTGCTGCGCAACGCCAAGGAGATCGGCGGCGCCGCGCTGACGACGAAGTCAGGTCTGATGGTCGGACTGGGAGAGACCCACGACGAGATGGTGGCCGCCTTCGCCGACCTGCGCGAGGCGGGCGTGCAGGTGCTCACCGTGGGCCAGTACCTGCGACCGACGGAGCAGCACCTGCCCGTGGTGCGCTACTGGCATCCCGACGAGTTCCTGGCGCTGGAGGCCGCGGCCTACGACATGGGCTTCGACCACATCGCCGCCGGGCCGCTCGTGCGCTCCAGCTACCACGCCGACCAGCACGTCCCGCAGGACCAGCCCGGCGTCGGGCCCGTCGCCGCCGCCGCGCCGGCCTCGTAGCGCGAAGGCCGGGCGATGCTCCCGGTCAAGGACGACATCCCGACGGACCGCCTGCCGGTCGTCACCCTCGCGCTGATCGCCGCCGACCTGATCGTGCTCCTGCACGCCGGCTGGCCGCACCTGCTGGCGAACGTGCTCTTCCTGTGGCTCTTCGGCCCGAACGTCGAGGACGCGCTCGGGCGGCTGCGGTTCGCCGCGCTCTACCTCGTCGCCGCGCTCGTCGCGCTGGGGGCGCAGGCCGCGGTCGATCCCACCTCCACCGCTTCGCTCGCGGGCGCGTCGGGCGCCGTGGCGGCGGTCATGGGCGCCTACCTGCGGCTGTACCCGTGGGCGCGGATCCTCTGCCTGACGTTCGTGCCGCTGGCCTTCACGATCGTCGAGGTGCCGGCGGTCGCGCTGCTCGCGCTCTGGGTCGCGCTCCAGGCGGCGCTCGCCGTCGTGGACCCGGGCACGGTCGCCTGGGCGGCGCACGTCGCGGGCTTCGCGGTGGGCCTGGCGGCGGCGCGGCTGCTGGCCGTGCGCGTCAAGACGCCCGCGGCGCTGCTGGCGCGACGCGGGACGGCGCCGTAGTGAGAGCGGCGATCCTCGCGGCGACGCTCGGGATGATCGTGCTGCTCGGCGGCCTGACCGTCGCGGTCGTCGTGCGCGAGGGCCCGGATCCGCTGACGCTCGTCTCGCTGCTGGTGCTCGCATTGCTCGGCTTCGGGATCCTGGGGGCGCTGCGGCAGCCGCCGGGATAGAGTCCCCCACGACTGGCCGGCCGGCCAACGAAGGAGGCAACGCGTGGACCTGAACGACACGCCGGAGCAGGCGGAGTACCGCGCGCGGGTCCGCGCGTGGCTGGAGGAGCATCGCGACGAGGCGCCGCCGGACCGACCGCCCGACGGCGACGAGGACGCCTACCTCGCCGCCCGCCGCGCGTGGCAGGGCAAGCTGGCCGAGGCCGGCCTCGCCGGTGTCGTGTGGCCGAAGGAGGTCGGCGGCCAGGGGCTGGGGCCGATCGAGCAGGTCACGGTCAACCAGGAGATCTCCGCCGCGGGCGTGCCGGGCATCCTCGACGTCATCGGCGTCGGCATGCTCGGGCCGACGATCATCGCCCACGGCTCCGACGAGCAGAAGGCCCGCTACCTGGGGCCGATGCTCCACGCCGACGAGGTGTGGTGCCAGCTCTTCTCCGAGCCCGCCGCCGGCTCGGACCTCGCCGGGATCCAGTCGCGCGCCAAGCTCGGCGAGGACGGGTCCTGGACGCTCAACGGGCAGAAGGTGTGGACCACGAACGCCCACTTCGCCTCCTACGGGCTGCTGCTGGCCCGCACCGATCCCGACGTGCCCAAGCACAAGGGCCTGACGATGTTCGTCGTGCCGATGGACGCCCCCGGGGTCACCGTTCGCGGGCTGCGCCAGATCTCCGGCGAGGCCGAGTTCAACGAGGTCTTCTTCGACGACGTGCGGCTGGACGCCGACGCGGTGGTGGGCGGCGTCGGCAACGGCTGGGGCACGGCGCTGACGACGCTCATGTACGAGCGGCTCACGATCGGGCTCGGCTCCGAGGGCCTCGGCTACAGCGCCGAGCGGTTCACGCAGCCGATCGCGGCCGATCCCGAGGCGCGCGGCAACGCCGAGGTCCGCAAGCGCCTCGGCGAGCTGGGGGCGGACTTCATCGCGCTGCGCTTCACGGGCTACCGCACGCTGACCGCGCTCGCCTCCGGCCAGATCCCCGGGCCGGAGTCCGCGCTGGCCAAGGTGACGACCGTCAACGCGGCGGTCGCCGGCACCGACCTCATCGCCGACGTCATCGGCCCGGAGGCGCTCGACGAGTCGAGCGAGTGGGCGTACGCGATCTCGTTCCTGCCCGGGCTGAAGTCCGCCGGCGGGACCGAGGAGATCCTGCGCAACACCGTCGGCGAGCGGGTCCTGGGCCTGCCGCCGGAGCCGCGGCTGGACAAGGGGATCCCCTTCTCCGAGCTACGCGCCAAGGAGCGGGAGGCGACGGCATGAACCTGTCACTGAGCGACGAGCAGGAGCTCCTGCGCGAGGCCGCGCGCGGGGCGCTGTCGCGCCACGAGACCGTCTCCGCGGCGCGCGACGCGCTCGAGGGCGCCGCGCTGCCGGACCTCTGGCCGATGGCGGTCGAAGCCGGCTGGCCGGGGCTGCTCGTCGGCGAGGAGCGCGGCGGGGCCGCCTTGGCGCCGTTCGACGCGATGCTCGTCATGGTGGAGTGCGGGCGCGTGCTGGCCGGGGTGCCGCTGCTCGGGCACCTGCCCGCGGCGTGGCTGCTGGACCGCGGCGGCTGGGACGGCGTCGAGGCCGTGGCGAGCGGGGAGCGCCGCGCGGCGATCGTGCCCGCGCAGCCGCCCGGCGACCTGGACCCGGGCTGGACATGGGACCCCGAGCGCGGCAAGGCGCGCGTCCCGGCAGGCGGCGAGACGGCCCACTGGGTCGTCGACGCGCCGGGCGCCGACGTGCTCGTCGTCGTCGGCGCGGACGGCGCGGTCTCGGTGGTCGAGGGCGCCACGGTGCAGGCGGTCACGCGCTACGACGCGACGCGCGGCCTCGGGCACGTCACGCTCGACGGCGCGGGCACGCCGCTGGACGTCTCGGCGCAGGACGCCGCGAGCGCGTGGTACCTGGCCCAGGCGCTGCTGGCCGCGGAGTCGGTCGGCGCCGTCGAGACCTGTCTCGAGATGGCGGTGCAGTACGCCAAGGAGCGCTTCACGTTCGGACGGGCGATCGGCTCATACCAGGCGGTCAAGCATCAGCTCGTGGAGGTCCTGCGGCTGCTGGAGAACAGCCGCTCGCTGCTCTACTACGCGGGCTGGGCGGGCGAGAGCGGGCCGGACGAGCTGCCGCTGGCGGCGTCGGCGGCGCGCTCGGTCGCCGGCCGGGCGCTGGACGCGGCGACGCGGATCAACATCTCCGTGCACGGTGGGATCGGCGCGACGTGGGAGCACGACGCCCCGCTGTTCTTCCGCCGGGCGCAGCTCTCGCGGCGGCTCGTCGGCGGCACAGGCGGGGCCACCGACCGCGTCGCGGGGGAGCTGCTCGCCGCCGCCTGACCAGCCGGGTGTGAGAGGGTGGGTCCCATGAGCTGCGCTTCCACCGCCGCCCCCCTCGTCGCCCGCATCGACGCTCTCGCCCCCGGGGCGCGCACCGTACGGGTGCGCTTCTGGGACGGCAGCGAGATCCCGTCCGTCGACGGATCGCCCGACGCCCCCGCCGTGATCCTGCGCTCGCCGCGCGCGCTGTCGCACATCGCCTGGCGACCGGGCGAGATCGGCGTCGCGCGCGCCTGGGTCAGCGGCGAGGTCGAGACCGAGGGCGACCTCGAGAGCATCCTCGGGCTGCGCAACCGCTTCGAGGGGCTGCGGTTCGGCCCCTCGGAGGTGCTGCTGCTGGCGAA
>JANJUA010000188.1 GCA_024710825.1 Solirubrobacteraceae bacterium | reverse complement strand
GCCGCGGCGGCGATCGGCGACGACCTCATGGACGACCGGCGGGCCGGCGACGCGCTCGCCGCCGGCTACCGCCAGGGCCTCGCCGCTACGGCGTCGGCGTGACCGCCGCGTCGGCCGCGCGCGGGTCGGCGCCCGCCTCGGCGGCGCGCACCTTCCGCACGGCGTTGGAGAGCGCGCGCACGTAGGCGCGGCCGGCGGCCTCGAGGATGTCCGTGGCGACACCTTGGCCGGACGCCGACTGGCCTTCGAGCTCGAGCACGACCGAGACCTCGCCGAGCGCGTCCTGGCCGCCCGTGACGGCGTCCACGCGGAACTCGCGCAGGCGCGCATCGACGCCCGTCGCGGTGTTGATCGCGTGGAAGATCGCGTCGACCGGCCCGTCCCCCGTGAACGACCCCTCGACCGTCTCGCCCTCGGGCGTCGTGACCGCGACCGTCGCGTGCGGCGGGCGGCGCGAGGACGCCTCCACGTCGAACCACTCCAGCGCGAACGTCGCCATCTCCTCGCGCAGCTCGTCGGTGACGAGCGCCTCCAGGTCCATCGCCGTGACCTGCTTCTTCTTGTCGGCGATCTCCTTGAAGCGCTGGAACGCCGTGTTCAGCGCGGCGCCCGTGACCGTGAAGCCGAGCTCCTCGAGCGCCTGGCGCAGCGCGTGCCGGCCGGAGTGCTTGCCCAGGACGATGTCGTTGCCCTCGAGGCCGACGGTCGTCGCGTCCATGATCTCGTAGGTCGAGCGCTCCTTCAGCACGCCGTCCTGGTGGATCCCCGACTCGTGCGCGAACGCGTTGCGCCCGACGACCGCCTTGTTGGGCTGCACGGGGTAGCCGGTCAGCCGCGACACGAGCCGCGACGTCCGCGCGATCTCGCGCGTGTTCACGCCCGTGGTGACGCCCGCCACGTCGCCGCGGGTCGCCAGCAGCATCACGACCTCCTCCAAGGCGGCGTTGCCGGCGCGCTCGCCGATGCCGTTGATCGCGCACTCGACCTGGCGCGCGCCGACCTGCACGCCCGCGTAGGAGTTCGCGACGGCCAGCCCCAGGTCGTCGTGGCAGTGCACCGACAGCGTGACGCCGGCGAGCGCGGGAACCCGCTCGTAGAGGCCGCGCAGGAACGCCGCGTACTCCTCCGGCGTCGTGTAGCCGACCGTGTCGGGGATGTTGACGACGGTCGCCCCCTCCTCGATCGCGATCGCGCACACCTCGGCGGTGAAGTCGAGGTCCGCGCGGGTGGCGTCCATCGGCGAGAACTCGACGTCCTCGACGAACGACCTCGCGTGGGCGACGGCGGCGCGCGCCTGTGCCTTGACGTCCTCGCGCGTCGCCATCAGCTGATGGGTGATGTGGATGTCCGACGTGGAGATGAACGTGTGGATCCGAGGTCGCTGTGAGTCGCGTACCGCTCCGAACGCGGCCTCGACGTCGGCGGCGTGAGCACGAGCGAGGCCCGCGATGACCGGGCCGTCGACCCCGCGGGCGATGGCCTGGACGGCCTCGAAGTCGCCGGGGCTGGCGATCGGGAAGCCGGCCTCGATGACGTCCACGCCCAGGCGTGCGAGCTGCTGGGCGATCTCCAGCTTCTCGGCGGCGTTCAGCGAGATGCCGGGCGACTGCTCGCCGTCTCGCAGGGTGGTGTCGAAGATCTGCACGCGGTCCATCGGGCTCTCCTTGGTTCTCGGCTGGTGTCTGCTTCCGGTTGAGTTCGCGCCAGTGCGGGCGCCACGCATCGCTCCCCCTAGCGGGGGAGGAGAAGAAGCAGCGAAAGGGCCGAGAGAGACCGCATCCGACCACCCACGATATCAGCCCGGGACCAGTACGACCTTGCCGACGTTGCGCCGCTCGCCCAGCATGCGGTGGGCGTCCGGCGCCTGCGCGAACGGGACCTCGGCCGCGACGACGGGCGCGATCGTGCCGTCGTCGAGCAGATCGCGCAGCGGCGTGATCCACGGCTCCAGCGTCCCGCGGTCGTCCCACAGGGCGAGCATGTTGAGCCCGACGACGGTCTTGGACTCCTCCATCTGGCGGATGAGGTCGAAGCCGCGCAGCATCGGCAGCGCCTGCGGGGCGGCGCGCAGCAGCGAGCGGCGCTCGCCGGTGTAGACGGCGCTCGCGCCGAACGCGACCAGCCGGCCGCCGGGGCGCAGCAGGCGGTAGGAGCGCGCGAAGGAGCGGCCGCCGATCGCGTCGAGGACGACGTCGACCGGTGCGACGGACCGCCACCAGCCCCGCCGCGTGCGGTCGATCGGCTCGTCGAGGTCGAGGCCGGCGAGCTTGGCCGGCGACGCCGAGCCGAGCACGATCGCCCCGCGGGCGCGGGCGAGCTGCGTCGCGGCGATGCCGACGCCGCCCGCCGCCGCGTGGAGCAGCACCCGCTCGCCCGGCCTCAGGGTCTCGAGCGCGGCCCAGGCGGTAGCGTAGTTGACCGGGATGGCCGCGCCCTGCGCGAAGCTCAGCCGCTCGGGCAGCGCGAGGGCGTCGGACGCGGGCACGGCGACGCGCTCCGCGTAGCCGCCGAAGCGCGTGCCCGCCATCACCCGCTCGCCCAGGCGCTCCGGCGCGACGCCCTCCCCCACCGCGGCGATGGTCCCGGCCACCTCGTAGCCCACCACCGCCGGCGGCTTCGGCGCCGGGTCGTAGAGCCCGACGCGCGCCATGAGGTCCGCGAAGTTGACGCCCGCGGCCCGCACCTCGACGACCACCTGACCCGGCCCGGCCACCGGATCGGGCCGCTGCCGCACCGCCAGGACGTCGGGCTCGCCGTGACGGGTGATGGCGACGACGCGCATTCGGTGCGACCCTATGGCACCGCATGGCTCCGCCGCTCCGCACCGGCCTCTCCGGCAACGACGCCCAGGACGACTTCCTCCGCGTCCGTCGCCGCCGCACGCTCGCCCGCGTCGGGCGCGTCCTGGCCCGCGAGCGCGGCGACGTGGACCTCATCCTCCCGTTCGACGAGGTCGTCGCCGCGCTCGGCCGCACCGGCGAGCGCGACCTGGGGCTGCAGGTCGTCGAGCTCGACACGATCGTCGGCACGACCGACCGCCTCACCGGCTTCGACCGTCAGTTCCGACCGACGAGCTCGAAGGTCCGCGCCCGTTGGGAGCGCATCGCGGCGGCCATGCACCGCGGCGAGCCGCTGCCGCCGATCTCCGTGTACCGGATCGGCGAGGCGCACTTCGTCCGCGACGGGCACCATCGGGTGTCGGCCGCGCGCGCGCTCGGCTGGCACGACATCGACGCCTACGTCACGGAGATCCTCACGAAGGTCGGCGCGGACCGCCGGCTCCGGCTCAGCGACCTGCCGCTCAAGAGCCACGAGCGGCTGTTCCGCGAGCGCGTTCCGCTCCCGCCCGACCAGGCGCGGCGGGTCGTGCTGTCCGATCCCGGCCGCTACGCCTCGTTCGCGGAGGGCGTCGAGGCATGGGGCTTCCGGCACATGCAGGAGCGCGGCGAGTTCCTCACCCGCGCCGAGGTCGCGCGCGGCTGGTTCGAGCACGAGTTCGTGCCGGTGGTGGCGATGCTGCGCGAGGCCGGCCTCGCCGGTGAGCGCGACACCGACGCCGACGCCTACGAGCAGGTGGCGGGCGAGCGCTACGAGCTCACGCGCTCGCACGCCTGGAGCGACGAGATCCTGGCCGAGCTCAAGCGGTCGCGGCGGCGCTAGGGGCGCGCGTCAGGTTCTCCCCGCTCTGCGGGTCGAAGAGGTGCAGCTTGGCGCTGTCGAGCCACAGGCGCGCCTCCTGGCCGCGCGCGACCTGGGAGTCCGGGTTGAGGCGGGCCACCACCTGGCCGCCCTCGGCGCCCTCGGCGGCCTCCGCGATCTGCTCGGAGCTCGCGGCCTCCCCCTCGTGGCCGAAGTAGGCGTAGATCTCCGAGCCCATCGACTCGACGAGATCGATCTTCGCGGCGAACTCGATCCCGCCGTCCTGGCGGCCGCGGTCGACGAGCGACGCGTCCTCGAAGTCCTCGGGCCGCAGACCGGCGATGACCTCGCGCGAGGCGCCGCCGCGCGACTCGAGCCCGCGGCGCAGCTCGTCGGGCAGCGGGACGTCGCCGATCGGCAGGTGCACGGTGTTGCCGTCGACCGTCGCCGAGAAGAAGTTCATGGCCGGCGAGCCGATGAACCCCGCGACGAACAGGTTGACGGGATGGTCGTAGAGCTCCTTGGGCGAGTCGACCTGCTGGAGCTCGCCCAGGCGCATCACCGCGACCCGGTCGCCGAGCGTCATCGCCTCGGTCTGGTCATGGGTGACGTAGACGGTGGTGACCTCCAGCCGGGACTGGATCCGCGACACCTCGGTGCGCATCTGCACGCGCAGCTTCGCGTCGAGGTTCGACAGCGGCTCGTCCATGAGGAACGCCTTCGGCGAGCGGACGATCGCGCGCCCCATCGCGACGCGCTGGCGCTGGCCGCCGGAGAGGTTCGCGGGCTTGCGGTCCAGCTGCCCCTCGAGGTCGAGGATCTTCGCCGCCTCCCGCACCTTGCGCTGGATCTCGGCCTTGTCGGTGCCGGCCAGCTTGAGCGCGAAGCCCATGTTCTCCCCGACCGTCATGTGCGGGTAGAGCGCGTAGTTCTGGAACACCATGGCGATGTCGCGGTCCTTCGGCGCCTTGTCGTTGACGACCTCGCCGTCGATGCGCAGCTCGCCCTCCGTGATGTCCTCCAGGCCCGCGATCATCCGCAGCGCCGTCGACTTGCCGCAGCCGGACGGGCCGACGAGGATGATGAACTCGCCGTCGGCGATCTGGAGGTCCATCGACTTCACGGCCTCCGTCCCGTCGGGATAGCGCTTGGTGATGCCGTCGAGCACGATCTCGGCCACTGTTCGTCCTCCGTTTCAGCCCTTGACGGCGCCGGCGGTGAGCCCCGCCACGATCCGGCGCTGGAAGATCAGGACCATGATGATGATCGGGATGGTGACGACCACCGCGGCGGCGGCGATCGAGCCGGTGGGCTGGGTGAACTGCGATGCCCCCGGGAACTGCGAGATGGCCGCCGGGACGGTCTGCGCGGCGGACGTGGAGGTCAGCGAGACCGCGAAGACGAAGTCGTTCCAGCAGAAGATGAAGACGAGGATGGCGGTCGTGAACACGCCCGGAGCGGCCAGCGGGACGATCACCTTGCGGAACGCCTGGAACGGCGTGGCCCCGTCGATCTGGGCCGCCTGCTCGAGCTCCCACGGGATCTCCCGGAAGAAGGCCGAGAGCGTGTAGATCGCCAGCGGCAGCGCGAACGTCAGGTACGGGATGATGAGACCGGGCCAGGTGTCGAACAGACCGAAGGTGCGCCACATGTTGAAGAGCGGCCCGACGATCGAGATCGGCGGGAACATGGCGATCATCAGCGCGGCGCCGAGCATGATCGCCTTGCCCGGGAAGTTCAGGCGGGCGATCGCGTAGGCCGCCATCGAGGCCAGGACGACGGCGATGAGCGTCGCGATGAGCGCGATGCCGATCGAGTTGCGCAGGGCGTCCGTGAACACGCTCTGCTCGAAGATCCCCTCGTAGTTCTCGAACGAGATCTCCTGCGGGAACACGTTGCCGTCGCTGATCGTCGCCGGCGTCTTCAGCGACAGCGAGATGATCCACAGCACCGGCACCAGCGCGAGGATCAGCACCAGGCCGTCCGCCACGCCCCATCCGAGGATGCGCCGACCGGTCATCGTGACTGCGCTCCCGGCGAGCTGGTGCCGAGGCCCTTGATGAACACGAGGGCGATCAGCATGACCATGAGGAAGATCAGGACCGAGACGGCCGAGCCGAGCCCGAGGTTGAGCCGGTTGAGCAGCTGGTTGTAGCCGAGGATCGACACCGTCTCGATCTTCGGGTTGGTCCCGTTGAGCCCGATGATGTACGCCGAGTCGAAGATCCGGAAGGCGTCGAGCGTCCGGAACAGCAGCGCGACGAGGATCGCCGGCCTCATCAGCGGCACCGTGATGCTCCAGAAGCGCTGCCACGCGTTGGCGCCATCGACGCGGGCCGCCTCGTGGAGCTCGTCGGAGACGAGCGCCAGGCCGGCGAGCAGCAGCAGCGCCATGAACGGCGTGGTCTTCCACACCTCGGTGCCGATCACGACGACGTAGGTCCAGAACGTGTCGGTCAGCGGGTCGTCCGGGATGGGCCCTATCCCGGCGAGGAAGCCGCCCTCGGTTCCCGACCAGGCCAGCCGCCAGGCGAACGCGGCGACGACCGTGACGATGCCGTACGGGATCAGCGCGCTCGTGCGCACCAGGCCGCGGCCGAAGAGCGCGCGGTGCATGACCAGGGCGAGCAGCATGCCCAGGACGAGCTCCAGCGCGACCGAGACGACCATGATGACGACGGTGTGGAAGACGTCGTTCCACCACAGCGACGACGACAGGACCGTGACGTAGTTGTCGAGGCCCACGAACTCGTTGTCGTTGGGGAAGCGCAGGTCGGCGCGCAGCAGCGACAGGTAGACCGAGTAGCCGATCGGATACGCGGTCACCGCGATCATCACGATGATCGCCGGGGCGCAGAGCATCAGGCCGAGACGTCGCTCGTCGCGGGTGCGCTGCGAGCGCCGGGCCTTCCTGGGGGCGGCGGTCGTCGTGCTCACAGCAGCCCCTGGGACTTCAACGCGTTCGACACGCGTTCGCGGAGCGCGTCGACCACCGTGTCGGTGTCGATGTCGGAGAACGGCGAGAGCGTCTTGTAGATCGCGAGCGACACGTCCGCGTACAGCGGCGAGGCCGGCCGCACTCCCGGGTCATCGAGCTGGCGGCGGATGAGATCGCCGAACGGGTACTGCTCCTCGAACTTCGGGTCGTCGTAGATCGCCTCGAGCGTGGGCGGCAGGCCGCCGTCGAGGGCGAAGGAGCGCTGGTTCTCGTCGCTGCGCAGGCACGTGGCGGCCTCGAAGGCCAGCTCCGGATGCTCCGTGTAGTTGCCGACGCCCCAGTTGAAGCCGCCGATCGGCGCCTTCGACGGCCCGCCCTCCTCGACGGACGGGTACTCCGCCCAGCCCAGGTTCTTGAAGATCTCGGGGGCCCCGTCCTTGGCGCTCGGGTAGATGAACGGGTAGTTGACCTGGAAGGCGGCTTGGCCCTGCTCGAACGCGAGCCGGCCCTGGTCCTCCTTCTGGTTCTCCAGCGACGGGTTGGCGGCCGGCGAGCGGCCGAACTTGGCCATGACGTCCACGGCCTTCTGCGTCGGCTCCTGCTCGAGGCCGACCTTGTCGGGACCGTCGAGGATCTCCCCGCCGGCCGACTGGATCAGCGAGTTGAACAGCACCGTCGTCCCCTCGTACTGGGCGCCCTGGATCTCGATCTGCCCACCCTCCTCCATCTCCGACGCGGTGTCGATCAGCTTGTCCCAGGTCCGCGGCGGCTCGCCGTCGACGAGGTCCTTGCGGTACCACAGCAGCTGGGTGTTGGAGTTCGCGGGCGCGGCGTAGAGCTCGTCCTCGTACGTCGCGGTCTGCAACGGGCCTTCGAGGGTCCCCTCCCGGACCTTGGAGGCGAACTGCTCCGGCCACGGCTTGATCCACTCCGCCTCGGCGAACTCCGCGGTCCAGATGACGTCCATGCTCATGATGTCGATGGACGAGTCCTTGGCGGCGAGGCGCCGCACGAGCGACTGGCGCTGCGTGTCGGGGTCGTTGCCCAGCGGGTTGAAGGCGATCCGGTAGCGCCCGTCGGACTGCTCCGTGCAGCGGTCTGCGGCGGCGCGGAAGGAGCCGCTGGGCTCGTTGTAGGCCCAGAAGTTCAGCGTCACGCGACCGCCGTCGTCGCCTCCACCGCAGCCGGCGAGCACCGCCGCCGTGGCGACGACCGCTCCCACCGCTGACCCCAGCCGACTCCTCATCGCACGGTGCCGTACCCCCGTCACACGTGGCACAAACGGCACATGCGGCACACCGGCCGCGCGACCGGCTCAGGCGGCGAGCTTGGAGGCGCGCCGCTCGGCGCTGGGCCGCACGACGTCCCACGCCAGGCCGGTCCGCTCGAGCGCGCGGATGACGTAGGCGGAGGGATCGAACTGGCGGCGGCTGAAGCCGTGCTCGGCCGCGGTCGGGAAGGCGTGGTGGTTGTTGTGCCACGCCTCGCCGAACGAGAAGGGCGCCAGCCAAGCGAGGTTGCGCGACTCGTCGCCGGTCACGTAGTCGCGCCGGCCGAAGAAGTGGCACAGCGAGTTGATCGAGTACGTGACGTGGTGCACGACGAGCATCCGCACGAGGCCGCCCCACAGCAGGCCGGTCAGCGCCGCCTCGATCGTCCCGCCCAGGAGGAATCCGAGCAGCGCCGGGAAGAGCAGGCCGGCCGTCGCCCACAGCAGGAACGTGCGGTCGACCCAGGAGACGACCGGGTCCTTCTGGAGGTCCGGTGCGTAGCGCGCCTTGTTGCCGCGATCCGTGTGGATGAACAGCCAGCCCATGTGCGCGTGGAAGAGCCCGCGCAGGGCGCCCTTGAAGCCGTGGCCATGGTCGACGTGAGGGCTGTGCGGATCGCCCGGCTGGTCGGAGAAGGCGTGATGCTTGCGGTGGTCGGCGACCCAGGCGACGATCGGCCCCTCGATGGCGGCCGAGCCGAGGATCGCCAGCGTCCCGCGCACGGCGGGCTTCGCCTTGAAGCTGCGATGGGTGAAGAGGCGGTGGAACCCGACGGTGACGCCGAGCCCCGTGAGGACGTACATCAGCGCGAAGATCGCCACGTCGCGCCAGTGCAGCCAGCCGCCCCAGGCCTGCCAGACCACGACCCCGAGCGACAGCACGGGAAGCACGGTCACCACGCCGGTCGCGATCCGATCAGCGGTCTCGTTCGCGACCGGCTCGACGTCGCCCGGGCCGGGCGACGCCGAACCGGCGTCCGTCAAAGCGGCTGAACGTTGATGGCCTTCGGGCCCTTGGGGCCCGCTTCCGAGTCGTAGGAGACTCGGGCGCCCTCGGCGAGGGTGCGGAAGCCGTCGGACACGATCCCCGTGTGGTGCACGAACAGATCCTTGCCCGGCTCATCGGGAGAGATGAAGCCGAAGCCCTTGTCGTCGTTGAACCACTTCACGGTTCCGGTTGCCATGGATCCTCCACGGTCATGTGCTGCGATCGCGGAGAAGCTCTGCGGGCGCTGGCACGACGGTGCCGGGCTCTTCCCGGCCTTTCGCCCGGAACCGTAGCGATTTCGCCGCGTTCTCGGAGGAGAACCTCACGCGAGCGTCACGGCGACCCCGCCGACGAAGCCGTCGGTCGTGGCGATCTCGTCGATGATCGCCTGCGGCACGGGGCCGTCGGTGGTGACGACCATGACCGCCTCGTCGTGGTCCGCGTCCGGGTCGTAGCCCACCGCCGCGGCGACGATGTTGACGCCGTGCTCGCCGAAGCAGGTGCCGACGCGCCCGATCATCCCGGGCTGGTCGCGATAGCGGAAGAACTCGACGTGGTCGGAGAGCTGGAGGTTGAAGCGCTGCCCCCACGCCTCCAGCAGATGCGGGCGGTGACGGCGACCGACGACCGTGCCGACGACGCGCTGGCCGTCCACGGTGACGCGCACGAGATCGGAGAAGTCGCGGGCGCTCGTGCGCTTGGACTCGATGACCTCGATGCCCCGCTCCTCGGCGATGCCGGGCGCGTTGACCGCGTTGACCTCGTCCTCGATGTGGTCCTGGAGCGCGCCGAGCAGCACCTCGAGCACGAGCGGGCGCGTGTCGCGCTCCGCGATGCGGCCGAGCAGCTCGACCTCGATCGTCCCGAGTCCCCCGGCGATCCCGACGCCGATGCGGCCGAGCGCCCGGCACAGCGGGAGGAACGGCCCGAGGACCTCGAGGTCCTCGGCGGCCACGGCCGGCACGTTGACGGCGGTGGTGACGCTGCCGCCGGTCAGCGCGGCGATGACCTGCTCGGCGGCCTGGTAGCCGGCGCGGTCGGTCGCCTCCGCGGTGGACGCGCCGAGGTGCGGGGTGACGACGACGTTCGGGTAGGAGAACAGCGGGTGCTCGGTGATCGGCTCGCTGCGAAAGACGTCCAGCGCGGCGCCCGCGACCTTGCCGGAGTCCAGCGCTGCCTGGAGCGCCGCATCGTCGATCAGCGGCCCGCGAGCGACGTTCAGGATGCGCACGCCGTCGCGCATCTTCGCGAACGCCTCCGCGTCGAGCCAGTTCTCCGTGTCGGGCGTCTTGGGCAGGTGGACGGTGATGAAGTCCGCCTGGGCGTAGACGTCGTCGGAGCTCGCCGCCTTCTCGACGCCGAGCTCGCGGTAGCGCTCCTCGCCCACGAACGGGTCGTAGGCGACGACGCGCATGCCGAAGCCCTGCGCGCGCTGCGCGACGAGCTGGCCGATGCGCCCGAAGCCGATCACCCCGAGCGTCTTGTCGAGCAGCTCGACGCCCGAGTACCTCGAGCGCTCCCAGCGACCCTCGGTCAGGCTCGCGTGCGCCTGCGGGACGTTGCGCGCCAGCGCGAGCAGCAGCGCGAGAGTGTGCTCGGCGGCGGTGACGACGTTGCTCTGCGGCGCGTTGGCGACGATCACGCCGCGCTTGGTGGCGGCGGGCACGTCGACGTTGTCGACGCCGACGCCGGCCCGGCCGATCGCCTTCAGCCTCGTGGCCTTGGCGAGCACCTCGGCCGTGACCTGCGTGGCCGAGCGGATGACGAGCCCGTCGTAGTCGGCGATGTGCTCGAGGTGCTCGGCGCCCTCGTCGACCTCGAAGTGCTCCCTGAGCAGGTCGACGCCCGACGCCCCGATCCTCTCCGCGACCAGGACGCGCATCAGCCCTGCTCCACGACGTGGTCGATGCAGGCGGTGAGCGCCTCGACGTCGGCGGGCTCGACGGCCGGGAACATGCCGACGCGGAGCTGGTTGCGCCCCAGCTTGCGGTACGGCTCCACGTCCACGATCCCGTTGGCGCGCAGCGTCGCGGCGACCGCCGCGGCGTCGATCGCCTCGTCGAAGTCGACGGTGCCGACGACCAGCGAGCGCTTGGCGGGGTCGGACACGAACGGCGTCGCGTAGTCGGTGCGCTCGGCCCACTCGTACAGGCGCCGCGACGAGTCGGTCGTGCGCTCCACGCACCAGCCCAGGCCGCCGTTGCCGTTCATCCAGTCGAGCTGCTCGGCGAGCAGGACCAGCGTGGCGAGCGCGGGCGTGTTGTAGGTCTGGTCCTTGCGCGAGTTCTCGAGCGCCGTCGTCAGCGAGAGGAAGTCGGGGATCCAGCGGTCGGACGCCCCGAGCTCCTCGATGCGGGCGACCGCCGCGGGGCTCAGGAGCGCCAGCCACAGCCCGCCGTCGGCGGCGAAGCACTTCTGGGGCGCGAAGTAGTAGACGTCGGCCGCCGCGGCGTCGAGCGGGAGGCCGCCCGCGCCGGAGGTCGCGTCGATCACGACCAGGCCGTCGCCGACGCGCTCCACCGGCACCATCACGCCGGTCGAGGTCTCGTTGTGCGCCCAGGCGACGACGTCGGCGCCCGCGGCGTCCACCGCGCCCGGCGTGGGCGCGTCGCCCGGCTCGGCGGAGACGACGATCGAGTCGGCCAGGAACGGCGCGGCGGCCGTGCACCTCGCGAACTTCTGCGAGAACTCGCCGTACGTGAGGTGCAGCGCCCGCTCGCGTACGAGGCCGAACGTGGCGGCGTCCCAGAACGCCGTGGTGCCGCCGTTGCCGAGCGCCACCTCGTAGCCGTCGGGCAGGGCGAACAGCTCGCCCAGGCCGGAGCGGATCCGCCCGACGAGCTCCCTGACCGGCTTCTGGCGGTGCGAGGTGCCCATCAGGGCGGCGGCCTCGCCGGTCAGTGCGGCGAGCTGCTCCGGGCGGACCTTCGAGGGGCCGCAGCCGAAGCGGCCGTCGGCCGGCTTGAGGTCGGGCGGGATCACGAGCGCGGTGGCGTTGTCAGGCGGCATGTCGGGACGGCGTCCTCTTGCGTAGGGATCGGCGGTCGGACAGATGCCCAGGCGTGCGGCAGGCGAGCTTCCTCGTCGCTCCCCGGTGGTGCTCCACCCGTAACGCCAGTCGCGACGACCGAGCGAGTGTAGTACAGCCCCGGCCGCCCGTCCTGCTCGGCTCAGAACTCGGGGTCGATCCAGTCCATCTTCGCCCGCAGCTCCTTGCCGGTCGTCTCCACCTGCGACGACGCCTGCTCCGCGCGCATCCGCAGGAAGCTCTCCTGGCCGGCGCGGTTCTCGGCGATCCACTCACGGGCGAAGTCGCCGTTCTGGATCTCCTCGAGGATCTTGCGCATGCTCGCGCGCGTCTCGTCGGTGATGACCCGCTTGCCGCGCGTGTAGTCGCCGTACTCGGCCGTGTTGGAGATCGAGTAGCGCATCCCCGCGAGGCCCTTCTCGTACATGAGGTCCACGATCAGCTTCAGCTCGTGGAGGCACTCGAAGTAGGCCATCTGCGGGTCGTAGCCCGCCTCGACGAGGGTGTCGAAGCCGGCCTGCACGAGCTCGGACGCGCCGCCGCACAGGACGGCCTGCTCGCCGAAGAGGTCGGTCTCGGTCTCGTCCTTGAACGTCGTCTCGATGACGCCGCCGCGGGTGCAGCCGATGCCCTTGGCGTACGCGAGCGCGAGCGCCTTGGCGTTGCCGGTCGCGTCCTGCTCGACCGCGACGAGCCCGGGGACGCCGGAGCCCTCGAGGTACTGGCGGCGCACGAGATGGCCGGGACCCTTCGGCGCGGCCAGCGCGACGTCGACGCCCTGGGGCGGCTCGATCTCGCCGTAGTGGACCGAGAAGCCGTGGCCGAACATGAGGAGGTTGCCGGGCGCGATGCCGTCGCGGACCTCGGACTCGTAGATCTCGCGGTGCTTCTCGTCGGGGACGAGCAGCATGACGACGTCGCCGCGGCTGGCGGCCTCGGCGACGCTCAGCACCTCGAGCCCGCCGTCCTTGGCCTCCTGGACGGACGACGAGTCGGGCCGGAGGCCCACGACGACGTTCACGCCGCTGTCCTTCAGGTTGAGCGCATGGGCGTGCCCCTGGGAGCCGAAGCCGATGATGGCGACGGTCTTGCCGTCGAGGAGCGAGAGGTCAGCGTCGTCGTCGTAGAACATAGGACGCGAGAGGCTAGCCGACGTCGCTCATGCCTCCGCACGGGCGACGTGCGTCGCCGCCGGGATCGCCACCGTCCCGTCGGCGGCGACGTACTCGCGCAGGCGCTCCTGGGCGTCCTCCATCACGGCGTCGCGGGTCGCCGGGTCGGCCGCCGACAGCGCGTCGCGCAGCGTCATCGAGAAGTCGATCTGCGTGTCCCACCAGGCGTCGAGGTCGGGCAGTCGCATGGTGAAGTCGACCGTGTCGAGCACCACCTCCGCGAAGCCGGCGTCGCGCAGCGCCTCGCCGATCGCCTCGCGCTCGCGCCACGCGAACTGGCCGGGGTCGCCCGGCGGGGGCGGCGCCACCAGCCCGTGCTCGACGAGCGCGGCGTTCGCGGCCGCCGACCAGGGATTGGCCTCGGGACCGTCCCAGGCGGCGAGCGCGACCGCGCCGCCCGGGCGCAGGACGCGGCGGGTCTCGCTCAGCGCCGCGCCGGGGTCGGCGAGCAGCATGTAGCCCCAGCGGGCGACGGCGCCGTCGACCGAGGCGGCGGGCAGGTCGATCCACTCCGCCTCCATGGCCTTGACCTCGACGGTGTCTGAGAGGCCGCGCTCCTCGGCCCGCTGACGGGCCACGTCCGTCATGGCCTCGGCGCCGTCGGTCAACGTCACACGGCCGCCGGGGCGCACCAGCTCGGCGACGAGCAGGCCCACGTCGCCGGGGCCCGCGGCGAGCTCGAGCACGTGCTGACCGGGCTGCGGCGCCAGCGCCTCGATCAGCCACTCGCTGACGGGCCGGGTGGTGCGGTCCCACCAGCCGCGATGCAGCGCCCAGCCCTCGGCGGCGCGCTCCCAGCGGTCACGGCTGCGAGCACGGAAATCCTGGGCGTCTTCGATCACACGGGTGACTGTAGAGCCCACGGGGGCCCGCCTCACGCGGCAGCGACGTCGCTCGGTTCTACGGTCGGCTCCCGCCCGCCGCGATCGGCACCCCTAGAGCCCACGGGGGCCCGCCTCACAGCGCGCGGCGCAGGAGCTTGCCCGAGCGGGTGCGCGGCAGCGCGTCGGCGAACGCGATCGACTTGGGCACCTTGTAGGGCGCCAGCCGCGCGGCGACCCACTCGCGCAGCTCCGCCTCGCCGACTTCCCCGTCGCGCGTGACGACGGTCGCGACCACCGCCTCCCCCCACTCCGGGTCGGGGCGCCCGTGGACGGCCGCCTCCGCCACGCGCGGGTGCTCCGCCAGCACCGCCTCGACCTCGGTCGGCGCGACGTTCTCGCCTCCGGTGACGATCGTGTCCGCCTTGCGCCCCGTCACGTGCAGGCGACCGTGCTCGTCGAGACGGCCGAGGTCGCCGGTGCGCAGCGAGCCGCCGCCCCCCACCGTGGGGCCCTCGACGAGGATCTCGCCGTCGGGGAGCGTCCGCACCC
>JANJUA010000179.1 GCA_024710825.1 Solirubrobacteraceae bacterium | reverse complement strand
GGGGTCGATCCCGCCACCGACCCCTGGCTGCCGGAGCGGGCGGTGTGGCCGCTGCTCGAGGTCGTCGACGGATGCATCGGGGAGCTGTGGCTGCAGACGCTCGCGGCGCATCTCGAGGGCGCCCGCCACGGCGCGCATCGGTTCACGGCGGTCCGCCACCTCGCCGAGCTCTTCGATCGCTACGCGCTGCACCGGCCGGAGCTCGTGCGCGCCTGGCGCTCCGGCGAGGACGGCGGCATCCCCGCCGATGCGGCCTGGCAGGCCGAGCTGTGGCGGCGCCTGCGGGAGGCGATCGGCGCGCCGAGCCCCGCCGAGCGGCTGCCGTCCGCCTGCGCGCGCCTCGAAGCCGACCCGGAGCTCGTCGAGCTCCCGTCCCGGCTCGCGCTGTTCGGCCTCACGCGTCTGCCCGCCGCGCGCCTGCGCGTCCTCGAGGCGCTCGCGACGCGCCGCGACGTGCACCTCTTCCTGCTGCATCCCTCCCCGGCGCTCTGGGAGCGGATCGCCGCCGCCGCGCCGACCGCCGGACCGCGCCGCGCCGACGATCCCACCAAGGCGCTCGCGGCCAACCGCCTGCTCGCGTCCTGGGGCCACGACGCCCGCGAGCTGCAGCTCGTCCTCGCCGCCACCGGCGCGCCGCGCGAGGACCACCACCACCCGACCGCCGACGGTTCCCACGACACGCTGCTCGGCCGCATCCAGGCCGACATCCGCCAGGATCGCCGCCCGCCGGCCGCCCCCGTCGCGACCGCATCCGACGACCGCACCATCCAGATCCACGCCTGTCACGGCCGCGCCCGCCAGGTCGAGGTCCTGCGCGACGCGATCCTCCACCTGCTTCGCGAGGACCCCACCCTCGAGCCGCGCGACATCGTCGTCATGTGCCCCGACATCGAGACGTTCGCGCCGCTCATCCACGCGACCTTCGGCGCCGCCCACGCCGACGACGAGGACGACGGCCGACGGCCCGACCTCCGCGTGCGGCTCGCCGACCGCTCGCTGCGCCAGACCAACCCCATCCTCGGCGCGACCGCGCAGCTCCTGGACCTCGCCGGCCAGCGCCTCACCGCCTCCCAGGTCCTCGACCTCGCCGATCGCGAGCCGGTCCGCCGCCGCTTCCGCCTCGACGACGACGACCTCACGCGCATCGAGGAGTGGGTGGCGGCGGCGGGGATCCGCTGGGGGCTCGACGCCCCTCACCGCGCGCCCTTCGAGCTCCATGCCCTGGAGGCGGGCACGTGGCGCGCCGGGCTCGACCGCGTCCTCGCCGGGGTGACGATGAGCGAGGACGAGCAGCGCCTGATCGCCCAGCGGACGCTTCCGCTGGACGACGTCGAGAGCGGCGCGATCGACCTCGCCGGCCGCTTCGCCGAGCTCGTGGACCGCCTCCAGACGACGGTCGACGCGCTGAACCGCCGGCAGAGCGTCGCCGCCTGGGCCGACGCCCTCGCGACGGCCGCCGACGCCCTCACCGCCACCGCGCCGAGCGACGCCTGGCAGCGCGCCGAGCTCCAGCGCCTCCTCGACGACGTCGTCGGCGAGGCGAGCGCGAGCCCCACCGAGCTCACCCTCCCCGAGATCCGCGCTCTGCTGGCCGATCGCCTCCAGGGCCGTCCCACCCGCGCGAACTTCCGCACCGGCCACCTGACGATCTGCACGCTCATGCCGATGCGCTCCGTGCCGCACCGCGTCGTCTGCCTGCTCGGGATGGACGACGCGCACTTCCCCCGCCGCACGCCCCGCGACGGCGACGACCTCCTGCTGCACGACCCGCACCTCGGCGAGCGCGACCCCCGCACGGAGGACCGCCAGCTCCTCCTCGACGCGCTCCTGGCAGCGCGGGAGCGCCTGCTCGTCACCTACACCGGCAACGACGAGCGCACCAACGCCCGGCGCCCGCCCGCGGTTCCGATCGGCGAGCTGCTCGACGTCGTCGAGCGCACGGGCGTGGCCCGTGACGAGATCGTGGTCCGCCATCCGCTCCAGCCGTTCGACCCCCGCAACTTCACCCCCGGCGCGCTCGACCCCGCCCGCACCTGGAGCTTCGACGAGGTCACCCTCGAGGGCGCCCGCGCGCTGGAGCGCGAGCGCCGCCCGGCGCGCGGCGCGTTCCTGCCCGAGCCGCTGCCGGCGAGCACGCCGCCGCTCGTGGACCTGGACGATCTCGTCCGCTTCGTCGAGCATCCCGTGCGCGCCTTCCTGCGCCAGCGTCTCGGCGTCGCGCTCGGCGACTTCTCCACGGAGGTCCGCGACGCGCTCCCTGTCGAGCTCGACGCCCTGGAGCGCTGGGGCGTCGGCGAGCGCATGCTCCACGCCCGCCTCTCGGGCAGCGACTCCCGTGCCGCCTACCGCGCCGAGATCGCCCGTGGCGCGCTGCCCCCCGGCCTGCTCGGCAAGCGCGTCATCGACGAGGTGCTCCCGATTGTCGAGGAGATAGTCGCAGCGGCCGAGGGGCTCGTCGGCACCGCCGTCCGCGGCTCGGTGGACGTCCGCGTCGCGCTGCCCGACGGCCCCACGCTGAGCGGGACCGTCCCGGGCGTCAGCGGGACGACCCTGGCGACGATGACGTACTCGCGCGTGAGCCCGAAGCACCGGCTCGCCGCCTGGGTCCGGCTCCTCGCGCTCCAGGCGGCGAGCCCGGACCGCGCCTACGACGCCGTCACGATCGGCCGCGCCCCGCGCGGCGACCGCGCCATCGCCAAGGCGATCGCCCCGCTCGGCCCCGCCGACGCGCTCCGCCACCTCGCCTACCTGGTCGACCTCCACGGTCGCGCGCTGCGCGAGCCGCCCCCGCTCTACTGCCGCACCTCCGCCGCCTACGCCGCGGCGGCCCACGCGGGTGACGCCGACCCCGTCCACGCCGCCCGCCGCGAGTGGGAGTCCGAGTTCGGCTACGACAGGGAGGACCGCGACCCGGTGCACGAGCTGGTCCTCGGCGGGACGCGGACGTTCGCCGAGCTGCGCGCCGAGCCGCCCCGCGACGACGAGCACGGCGGCGGCTGGGACCCGACCGAGCCGACGCGCGTCGGCCGCTGGGCCCGCCGCCTCTGGGACCCGCTGCTCGAGCAGGAGCGATGAGCCGCTCCTTCGACGTCCGCGGCCCGCTGCCCACCGGTGTCACGGTGCTCGAGGCGAGCGCCGGGACCGGCAAGACGTACACGATCGCGGGCCTCGTGGCGCGCTACGTCGCCGACGGCATGCCGCTGCACGAGCTGCTCGTCGTCACCTTCACCCGCATGGCCACGGCGGAGCTGCGCGACCGCGTGCGCGAGCGGCTGGCCAGCGCCGAGCACGGCCTCGAGCAGGCCATCGCCGGCGTCGCGGCCAGCCACCACGACCCGGTTCTCGAGCTGCTCGCGACCGGGACCCCGGAGGAGCTCGAGACCCGCCGCTCGCATCTCGCCGACGCGCTCGCCGACTTCGACGCCGCGACGATCGTCACGACTCACCAGTTCTGCCAGGAGGTGCTCGGCGGGCTCGGGATCGCGGGCGACCTGGAGCCGGGGATCGCGTTCGTCGAGGACGTCGGCGACCTGGTCGAGGAGGTGGTCGACGACCTCTACGTCCGCCGCTTCCATCACGAGGAGACCGCGGCGTTCGACCGCGCGGAGGCGCTGCTCATCGCCCGCGAGGTCGACAAGAACCCCGGCGCCGACATCGAGCCGGCCGCTGCCGACCCGGCCTCGCGCCCGGCGATGCGGCGCCGTCTGGCGATCAAGGTCCGCGAGGAGCTCGACCGCCGCAAGCGCGCCCGCGGCGTGATGACCTACGACGACCTGCTGACGCGCCTGGACCACGCGCTCCACGGCCCGGGCCGCAAGGCGGTGATCGACCGCCTGCGCGCCCGTTACCGCATCGTGCTCGTCGACGAGTTCCAGGACACCGACCCCGTCCAGTGGCGCATCATGCGCCGCGCGTTCGGCGAGGGCGACGGCACGCTCGTGCTCATCGGCGACCCCAAGCAGGCGATCTACGCCTTCCGCGGCGCCGACGTCTATGCCTATCTCGAGGCCGCCGGCGCGGCGGGCGACCAGGCCACGCTCGACGTCAACTGGCGCAGCGACCAGCCCCTCATCGAGGCCTACGACCGCATGTTCGGAGGCGCGCGGCTCGGGCACGAGGGCATCGTCTACCGCTCCGTGCGGGCGGCCGACGCCAACCGTGCGCCCCGGCTCGTCGGCGCGCCCCGGCCGGCGCCGCTGCGCCTGCGGACGGTCCACCGCGAGGACGTCGGCACGACGCCCGGCGGCTTCGCCACCACGGCGGGGGCGCGCGAGCACATCGCCCGCGACGTGGCCGCCGACGTCGCCGAGCTGCTGTCGTCCGGGGCGACCATCGAGGCCCGGGGCAAGGAGGGCGAGGCGCTCGGCCGCCGGACGATCGCCCCCGGCCACGTCGCGGTCCTGGTCCGGCGCAAGGTGGACGCCGAGCTCGTCCGCCGCGCCCTCGACGAGGCTCGCGTCCCCGCGGTCTTCAACGGCGCCGGCAGCGTCTTCGCCACCACCCCGGCCGAGGAGTGGCTGCGGCTCCTGGAGGCGATCGAGCGGCCCGCCTACGCGCCCCGCGCCCACGCCGCGGCGCTCACCGACTTCCTCGGCTGGACGCCCGAGCGGGTCGCCTCGGCCGACGACGACGCCTGGGAGGACGTCCACCGCAGGCTGCACCGCTGGGCGTACGTCCTCCGGGTGCACGGCGTCGCGTCGCTGACGGAGGCGGTCATGCGCAGCGAGCGGCTCGCCGAGCGCCTGCTCGCGTGGGCGGGCGGCGAACGGCGTCTCACCGACCTGCGCCACGTCGCCCAGCTCCTGCACGCCGCCGCGATGGAGGAGCAGATGGGCGTCGCCGCGCTCACCGCCTGGCTGCGGCGCCGCATCGCCGCCACCGCCGAGGAGACCGGCGACGAGGAGCGCAGCCGGCGCCTGGAGTCGGACGCCGAGGCCGTCCAGGTGCTGACGATCCACCGCAGCAAGGGCCTCGAGTTCCCGGTCGTCTACCTCCCGTACCTGTGGCATCCGAGCTGGGTCACCGACAAGGCCGTCCCGATCGCCTTCCACGATCCCGCCGACGGCCACCGCCGCAAGGTCGACGTCGGTTTGGAGGGGCGCGAGTATCGCGACCACCGGCGCCAGCACCTCGCCGAGCAGCGCGGGGAGGACCTGCGCCTCGCCTACGTCGCGCTCACGCGCGCCCAGCACCAGGCCGTCGTCTGGTGGGCGGGGACGCGCGCCGCGCGCAACTCGGCGCTCGGCCGGCTCGTGTTCGCCCGCTCGGAGGACGGCAGCGTCGAGCAGGAGGGCCCGCCCACGCCCGACGACGCGGACGCCGTCGCCCGCTTGGAGACGCTGGCCGCGGCGGCGCCGGGCTGCATCTCCGTCGAGCGCTCGGAGCTCGGCCGCCCCGCGGTCTGGACCGGGCCGGCGCGCGAGCCGGCGACGCTGCGCGCCGCGGCGTTCGACCGGCGGCTCGACGTCGGCTGGCGGCGCACCTCCTACAGCGACATCGCGGCGGGCGCGCACGAGGCGTGGGTGGCGAGCGAGCCCGAGGACGCGGTCGTCGACGACGAGCCGGCGGCCCCGCCGGCCGCCCCGCGCGGGACGGACGAGGAGCCCGAGCTGCGGGCGATCCCGGTGGTGCTCGGCGCGATGCCGGGGGGCGTCCACGTCGGCACTCTCGTGCACCGCGTCTTCGAGGCGACGGACTTCGCGGCACGCGACCTCGACGCCGAGCTCGCGACCCACGTCGCCGCCGCCCGGCTGCGCCGCCAGGTCGACGTGGGGGACCCCGAGCAGGTGGTCGCCGGTCTGCGCGCCGCGATCGAGACGCCGCTCGGCCCGCTCGTCGGCGGCTCGCGCCTGCGCGACGTTGGCCGCGCCGACCGCCTCGACGAGCTCGCCTTCGAGCTGCCCCTGGCCGGAGGCGAGGACCCGAGCGGCCGGCTCGCGCTCTCCGCCGTCGCGGAGGCGCTGCGCGAGCACCTTCCGTCCGCCGACCCGCTGGCCCGCTACGCCGACCGCCTCGACGACGCCGCCCTGCGTCAGACGGTGCGCGGCTACCTGACGGGCAGCATCGACCTCGTCGCCCGGCTCGGGGGCCGCTACGCGATCGTCGACTACAAGACGAACCGGCTCGCGCCCGTCGACGAGGAGCTGACCGCCTGGCACCATCGCCCGGCGGCGCTGGCCGCGGAGATGGAGCAGGCCCACTACGGGCTCCAGGCGCTGCTCTACACGGTGGCGCTGCATCGCTACCTGCGCTGGCGGCTGCCCGGCTACCACGCCGAGCGCGACCTGGCGGGCGTCCTCTACCTCTTCGTGCGGGGGATGCTCGGCGCGGACGCCCCGACCGTCGACGGCGCTCCGTGCGGCGTGTTCGCGTGGCGGCCGCCCGGCGCGCTGGTGGAGGCGCTGAGCGCGGTGCTCGACGGCGAGGGCGGCGCATGATCGACCCGTTCGACCCGCGTCGCGCCGTCGAGGCCGACGGCCTGCTGCGCGTGTTCAACGAGCTCGGCGTGCTGGCGGCGGCGGACGTCCACGTGGCCCGGCGGCTCGGCGCGATCGTCGGCGAGGCGGACGAGCAGATCGCGCTCGCCGCCGCGCTCGCCGTCCGCGGGCCGCGCCTGGGCCACACCTTCGTCGACCTGGCGACGATCCGCGACACGGCGACCGTGGACGACGACGAGCCCGCCGACCTGTCGGCGCTGCCGTGGCCGGAGCCCGAGGCGTGGACGGGGCGGGTCGCCGCCAGCGCGCTGGTCGCCGCCGGGGAGGATGGCGCCCCGGCCGACCGGCCGCTGCGGCTCGTCGGCAGCGCGCTCTACCTCGACCGCTACTGGCGTGAGGAGCGCCGCGTGGCCGACGACCTGCGTGCCCTGGCCGCCGCGCCGCCGGAGGGCGTGCGGCTCGACGTGCTGGCGGACGGGCTCACGCGGCTGTTCGCGGGAGGCGACGAGCGCCAGCTCCTCGCCGCCGCTTCCGCCGTCCTGCGCCGCCTCGCCGTCGTCGGCGGCGGGCCGGGCACCGGCAAGACGACGACGGTCGCTCGGATCGTCGCGCTGCTCGCCGAGCAGGCGCAGGCGAGCGGGGCGCCGGCGCCGCTGGTCGCGCTCGCGGCGCCGACGGGGAAGGCGGCGGCGCGGCTCGAGGAGGCCGTTCACGGTGAGGCGCGGAGCCTCGAGGTGGCCGACGGCGTCCGCACGCAGCTCCTCGGCCTCGGCGCCTCGACGCTGCACCGCCTGCTGGGCCGCCGGCCCGGCAGCAACAGCCGCTTCCGCCACGGCCGCGACAACCGGCTGCCCCACGACGTCGTCATCGTCGACGAGACCTCGATGGTCTCGCTCTCGCTGATGGCGAGCCTCGTGGCCGCCGTGCGCCCGGACGCCCGGCTGGTGCTCGTCGGCGACCCGGGCCAGCTCGCGTCGATCGAGGCGGGCGCGGTGCTCGGCGACGTCGTCGGCCCCACCGTGGACGGACTGCGGATCGGCTCGGAGGCTCGGGCGCGGCTGGAGCAGGCGGCGGGGGTGGAGGTCCGGGCGACGGATCCGCCGCCCGGCGCGGCGATCGCGGACGGGATCGTGGTGCTCGAGCGCGTGCACCGCTACGGCAGCGCCATCGCCGGGGCGGCCGACGCGATCCGGCGCGGGGACGCCGACGCCGCCGTCGATGCGCTGCGCGCAGGGTCCGGGACGATCGCGTGGATCGAAGCCGACGCCGCGGACCCGCTCGGCCGCGACTCGGCAGCGCGTGCGGCCGGCGGCGAGGGCGATGCCGCGGGTACGGCGCCGGCGGGCGATCCCGGCGGTCCGGCGACCGCCGCGCGGGCCGACGACCCTCTCGCGCCCGTCCGCGCGG
>JANJUA010000137.1 GCA_024710825.1 Solirubrobacteraceae bacterium | reverse complement strand
CCGGGTGGCGACGGGCGACCCCGACCGCTGGCGCACGGTGGTGGAGACCAACCTGCTGGGAACGATCCACGCCGCGCACGCCGTGCTGCCCGCCATGCTCGAGCGCCAGGCCGGGCACATCTTCGTCCTCGCCTCGGTGTCGGGCCGCGAGGCCTACGCCGGCGAGTCGGTCTACATCTCCAGCAAGTGGGGGCAGGTCGGCTTTGCCCACAGCCTGCGCCAGGAGGTGATGGACGCCGGCGTGCGCGTCAGCGTCGTCGAGCCCGGCATCGTCGACACGCCGCTCACGAGGGACAACCCGATCGTCCGGCCGCTGCTGGAGGCGGTCGAGCCGCTTTCGCCCGGCGACGTCGCGCGCGCCGTCGTCTACGCCTACCGGCAGCCGGCGAACGTCCTCGTCAGCGAGCTGACGATCCGGCCGCTGCGCCAGCGCCTTCCCGACCTCGCTTGACAACGCGGCGTCGAGATGGAATGAATCCCGTCATCCTGTACAGACAGGCGCCGGTGAACGGCGACTGGGTCGAGGAGGAGCAACTGTGGAGAAGGAACGTCGTCATGGCGATGGCGGGGTCGACGCCCTGCTGACGGGCGGGCTCGACCGGCGCCGCTTCGTCCTGAGCGCCGCGGGCATCGGCGCCGGGCTGCTCGGCCTGACCGCGGCAGGCTGCGGAGGCGGCGACGACGGCGGCGGCGACGCCGGCGGCGGAGGCGGCGACGGGGGCGATGGCGGGGCCGGCGGCGGCAAGGTGGCGTTCGCGCAGCCCGACACGTCGTCGTCGATCTATCCGCTGCTCGCGCACGGCGCCAAGCAGGCGGCGGACCGCCGCGGCTTCCAGCTCCTCGAGAGCCATGCCAACAGCGAGCTCGACCGGCAGGTCAGCGAGCTGAACACCTGGATCGCCCAGGGGGTCGACGGGATCATCGTCCTCCCGCTGGACAACAACGCGATGGGCCCGATCATCAAGAAGGCCCATGACGCCGACGTCAAGATCCTCAACTACTCCGACAAGGCGCTTCCGGGCATCGACGGCTGGGTCATCTTCAACAACCTCCAGGGCGCCCGTCTCGTCGGCCGCAACGCCGGCGCGTGGGTCAACGACAACCTGGGCGGCAAGGCGAAGGTCGCGCTGCTCACCCACGAGGTCCAGCAGACCGGCCGCGAGCGCATCGGCGGCGCCGTCAAGGCGCTGGCCGAGGTCGCGCCCGGCGCGGAGGTCGTCGCCAAGCACGAGGGCGTGCTCGCCGCCGACGTGCTGCCGGTGGTGCAGTCGATGCTCCAGGCGAACCCCGACCTCAACGTCATCCTCTGCATCGCCGACGACGGGTGCCTGGGCGCGGAGAAGGCGTTCCTGCAGACCAACCCGTCCCAGGAGCGCATCGACCAGATGTACATCGCGGGCTGGGACGGGGCGGCGCCGGTCCTCGAGAAGATCCTCGACGGCGGGCCGATCCGCGCGACCGGCGCGCTCGACGCGATCAAGATCGGCGAGGCGGCCATCGACGCCACCGTCAACGCCGTCGAGGGCAAGAAGCCGACGCAGATCAACTTCCCGTACGTGCTCGCCAGCCAGGACGACCTCGAGCAGGTCGAGCAGCTGCTGGAGAAGTTCCGGTCGGTGACCGGCGCCTGGGGTCGCGGCCGCGGGCCCCACCCGACAACGACGCCGAGACCGCCGCCGCGCGGACGCGGCGGGCGGCGCCGCCGGGGGCGCGCAGCCGCAGGATGTTCTCCTTCATCGGCGCCTACCAGAGCGGCGGGCTGCTCGTCGCGCTGTTGGCGCTCGGCGCGTTCTTCGCGTCCACCAGCCCCAACTTCTTGACCACGTCGAACCTCAAGGTGGTCCTGCTGCAGGTGGCGATGGTCGGGATCATCGCCATCCCCGGCGCGATGCTCCTGCTGTCGGGCTATCTAGACCTGTCCGTCGGCTCGGTCGCCGTGCTGGCGGCTGCCATGTTCGGTCAGGCGGCACACGTCTACGGGGCGTCGCTGGGGGTCTCGCTCCTCGTCGCCCTGACCGCCGGCGGCGCTTGGGGTGCGCTCAACGGCGTCCTGATCGCGTACCTGCGCTTCTCTCCCGTCGTGGTGACCCTCGGTGGGTTCGCGGCCGCGCGCGGCGTCGCCGAGGCGATCACCGAGAACGAGACGCGCTCGGGCTTCGGCGAGACGTTCGCCTTCCTGGGCAACGGCACCGTCCTCGGGCTCCCGGCTCCCGCCGCGCTGTTCATCGTCCTGTTCCTGATCGGCGCGTACCTGTGGTACGCGACCCCCCTGGGCCGCCACCTCACGGCGATCGGCGCCGACGAGACGGCCGCTCGATCCGTCGGCGTCTCGGTCAAGCGCATCCCGTTCTTCACCTACGTCGCCTCCGGCGTCGCGGCGGGGATCGGCGGCCTGATCCTGACCTCCCAGCTCGACGGCGCGTCGCCTTCGATCGGCGAGGGGCTCGAGCTCGACGTGCTCACGTCCATCCTCCTCGGGGGCGTCGCGTTCACCGGCGGGCGCGGCTCGCTGTTCGGCGTGCTGTTCGGCGTCCTGTTCATCGGGGTGCTGGACAACGGGCTCGTGCTCCTCAACGTCGGCCCGTACTACGTGAACATCGCGGTCGGCGGCGTCCTGCTGCTCGTCGCCGGGATCGACGTCGTCTATCAGCGCCTCGAGCGGATCCCGCTCGCGAGCCCCGACGAGGACGACCCGGACGAGCCCTCGGCCCTGGCCGCGCCGGCGGGCTCGTCGAAGGAGGTGACGGCATGACCGCGAAGATCGACGAGCCGCGAGCAAGCGTTCTGGAGGTCGCCGGCGTCACCAAGCGGTTCGGCGCCGTGGCCGCGCTGCGGGACGTCTCGCTGAGCCTGCGGGCCGGCGAGGTGCTCGGCCTCGTCGGCGACAACGGCGCGGGCAAGAGCACGCTGGTGAACATCATGTCGGGCGCGCTGCGTCCCGACGAGGGCTCCATCGCCGTCGACGGCGTGGAGCACCGCTTCAGCAGCCCGGCGGACGCTCGCGCGGCCGGGCTCGAGACGGTGTTCCAGAACCTCGCGCTGGTCCCGACCCTGAACATCGTCGACAACGTCTACCTCCGGCGGGAGCTGTACCTCGGCGGGCCGCTCGGCCGCGCGCTGCGGCTGATGAACCGGCGGGCGATGCGCCAGGAGACGGCCCGCGGGTTCGAGCGGCTCGGCGTGACGCTCCCGCCGCTGAAGAGCAAGGTCGGCGCGCTGTCCGGGGGCCAGCGCCAAGCGGTGGCCATCGGCCGCGCGGTCATGTGGGGCAGCCACATCGTGATGCTCGACGAGCCGACCGCCGCGCTCGGCGTCAAGCAGACGGAGCTCGTGCTCACGCTCATCGAGCGGCTCAAGGACCACGGCATCGCCGTCATCCTCGTCAGCCACAACATGCAGCACGTTCTGCGCGTGGCCGATCGGGTCGCGGTGATGCGCCTGGGCCGCAAGGTCGCCGACCTCGACGTGGAGAAGACCACCACCGGGACCGACCTGGTGGCGCTCATCACCGGCGCGGCCCAGGGCGACGCCGGCGCCGAGGCGGCGTTGACCTGATGCGCCGTCTCGAC
>JANJUA010000081.1 GCA_024710825.1 Solirubrobacteraceae bacterium | reverse complement strand
GTGCTGCGGCCGCTGGAGCCCTTCAGGGTGAAGCGGTCGCCGACCGCGATGTCGTGCTGCTTGGCGAACTGCTCCTCGATGAGCGCGTTCGGCCCGTGCAGCTGCGCGATGTTCGCGGCGGAGCCTCGCACCCAGGCGATGTCGTAGAAGTCGCCGAAGCGATCCGGGTCCACGCCGCTCGCGATGTCGGTGAGCGGGTTGACGTCGGCGCCGTCGACCTCGACCTGATCGGCGTACAGCGCCGCGACGCGATCGGCGCCGACCGCGTCCTGCAACGGGCGCAGCGCTCCGGCGGGCAGCGGCGCAGCGCTTTCGCCGCTGACCACGAAGGCGACCTGCAGGCGATCGTCGAGGTTGCCGCGCAGCGAGCCGGTCAACCCGGCGGCGAACACGGCGACGAAGACGACGAGACCGAGACCGACCATGAGCGCACCGGCGGTCACCGCCGTGCGGGCCGGGTTGCGGGCCGCGTTCTCCTCCGCCAACTCCCCCATCACGCCCCCGGCGCGGCGCAGAGGCCACCCGGCGACGACGGCCAGCGGCCGCACGATGTAGCGGGCGCTGGCGGCGACGCCGAGGAAGACGAGCAGGACGCCCGACCCCATCGCGCCGAGGCGACTCGTCGCCGGCCCGCTGCTCACCATGCCCTGTGCGAGCAGCGCCACGCCCAACAGCGCGACGGCGATGGTGGCCGCGGCACGCAGTCGGGGGTGGCGCGGACGACGCGCGGCGGGCTCGGCCTGCATCATGATCACCGGGGCCACGCGGGTCGCCCTGATCGCCGGGACGAGCGCCGAGAGCACGGTCACTAGGACGCCGACGGTGAGCGAGACGGCGACGGTGCGCGGCGCCAGATGGGCGCCGCCGGCCGGTATGCCCATGCCCGCGGCGTCGAACAGCGCGCCGAGCAGCCGGGCGAACGCGAGCCCGAGCCCGAGGCCGATCAGCGACGCGATCGACCCGAGCGCCAGCGCTTCGACGCCGACCGAGCGCAGGACCTGGCCGCGGGTGGCGCCGAGCGCCCGCAGCATCGCGAACTCGCGGGTCCGCTCGGCGACGGTGATCGAGAAGGTGTTGAAGATGATGAAGGCACCGACCAGCAGCGCGGCGCCGGCGAAGGCGAGCAGCGCGGGCCGCAGGAACCCCATGGCGTCGTCGATCTCCCGCGACTGGTCCGCGATGCTCTGGGCGCCGGTCTTGACGTCGACCGACGCCGGCAGCGCCTCGCGGATGCGTGCTCGCAGGGTGCTCGCCGACAAGCCGGGATCGGCCGCGACGAACACCTCCGACACGCGGCCGGGCCGGTCGAACCAGCGCTGGACGTCCTGGAGCGAGGCGCCGATGAACGTGGCGCCGCCGACCGAAGAGACCTCGCCGAAGCGCACGATGCCCACCACTCGGGCGGGCTGCTCGCCCGTGCGGGTCGTCACGCCGACCGCCTGGCCGAGCTCGACGTCCTGCTTCTCGGCGGTGCGCGCGTCGATGACGATCTCCCCCGGCGTCGACGGGGTGCGGCCCTCGACGACGCGCAACGCGTCGAACGGCGAGTGGGCGATCGACGAGACGATCGTGGGCGCGAAGGTCGGCTTGACGGTCTTGCCGTCGACCACGAGCTGCCCGGTCTCGTAGAGCTGGCCCTCGGTACGTGCGGTCCCGGGCACCGCGGCGGCCTGCTGCACGACCCGCGCCGGCAGCGGCTCGGGGATGGTGAACGTGCCGCTGAAGTCCTCGTGCGGGGTTATGACCACGTCGGCGCCCTGGAACGACGTCTCGGAGATCTCGTCGAACGCCGTGTCGATGCGGTCCGTCTGCACGTAGGTGCCGGCGATCATCGCGACGCCGAGCACGATCGCGATGGCGGTGAGGGCGGTGCGCAGCTTGCGGTGCGCCATGCTGCGCAGAGCGGTGTCGATCACGACGCCAGCGCTCGCAGCTCGTCGAGGATCTCGTCGATCGTCGGGCGCTCGCGGATGCCCGTGACGGCGCCGTCGGCGAGGAAGACCACGCGATCGGCCACAGCGGCCGCCGACGGGTCGTGGGTGACCATGACGATCGTCTGGTCGAGGGTGTCCACGGCGTGGCGCATGAGCCGGAGCAGCTCGCGGCTGGAGACGGAATCCAGGTTTCCGGTCGGCTCGTCGCCGAAGACGACGGCGGGCCGCGTGATCAGAGCCCGGGCGACGGCGACGCGCTGCTGCTGACCGCCCGAGAGCTCCGCCGGCCGATGGGTGCGGCGGTCGCCGAGGCCCATCTCGCGGATGAGCTCCTCGAGCCGCTCGGGATCCGGGCGGTGCCCGCCGATGCGCACGGGCAGCGTGATGTTCTGCTCGGCGGTGAGGACCGGCAGCAGGTTGTAGGCCTGGAAGACGAAGCCGACCTTCTCCCGGCGCAGCAGCGTCAGGTGACGGTCGTCGAGGCGATCGAGGCGCGTGCCGTCGATCTCGACCCAGCCGTCGGTGGGCCGGTCGAGCCCGGCGAGAAGATGCAGCAACGTCGACTTGCCGGAGCCCGACGGACCCATGATCGCGGTGAAGCTTCCGCGATCGAAGGCGATGTCGACCCCGCGCAGCGCCTCCACGGCAGAGGCGCCTTCGCCGAACGTGCGGCGCAGTCCGTGGGCTCGGACGACGGACGTGGGCGCGACCTCGGCGCCGACGGGCCGAGGGACGTCACGGAGGCGAGTCATGAGGCGATGCTCGCCGCCCGCGCGGGCTTGCCGCATCCGGATCTTGTGACCTCACCGTCCGCAATTCTCCGCAGCGTCTCGGCGACGGGTTGCGCGCGGCAGGGCCGCCGTGCGACCGTAGATCCGCCGCCATGACGACCGAGCCCTCCGCCGGCGCCTTCGACATCGCGCTGCGCGACGGCCGCAGCCTCACGGTTCGCCGGGCCGACCCGGGCGACGAGCGGCCGCTGTGCGCCCTGTACGACCGCCTCGACGCGACCGACCGGGCGCTGCGCTTCTTCTCGGCCGGCGCGGACCTGCGGCGCATGGCGCGCGATGCGGTGTGCGATGCGCCGGGGGGACGGCGCGACCTGGTCGCCGTCGCCCCGGACGGTGACGAGCTGGTCGCGCACGCCTGCTGGGTTCGCTCCGGCCCGGCGACTGCCGAGGTGGCGTTCGTCGTGGACCGCGCGCTGCGCGGCGAGGGCGTGGCCACCGCGCTGCTGGCCCTGCTCGCCCACGATGCCCGCACGGCCGGCATCGACCGTCTGACCGCCGTGGTGCTCAGCGAGAACCGGCCCATGCTGGAGGTCTTCCGCGACAGCGGCTTCGAGCCGGTGCTTCGCGCCCGCGCGGCGGTACGGTCGCCGGCCTGACGGCGTACCGGAGGATCGACGATGTCCGCGACCCGATCGACCTTGCCGTGATCGCCATCCCGGCCGCCGGCGTCCTCGAGGTGGCGGCCGCCTGCGCGCGCCACGGCGTGCGCGCGATCGTCGTGCTCTCCGACGGCTTCGCCGAGGCGGGGCCGGCGGGGCGGCGTCGCCAGCAAGAGCTCGTGGCGCTGTGCCGTAGCTCCGGGATGCGGCTCGTGGGGCCGAGCTCTTCCCGCTGCTCGACGGCTTTCGCGGCGCGCCGCGATGCGACGTCGTGCGGTGGAGGACGTGATCGTCCGCC
>JANJUA010000114.1 GCA_024710825.1 Solirubrobacteraceae bacterium | reverse complement strand
CGCCGGCGTATCGTGGGATGGTGTCCGCCACCGCCGATCTCGAGCCGCGCCTCGGCGAGCTGACGCTGCGCGACGAGCAGCGACTGCGCCGCCGGCTGCGGCGCGCCGCGCCCGACGGGATCGGCCGGCTGGCCGAGGAGGTCGAGCGGGCCGAGCGGCGCGTCGCCCGGCGGCGAGCGGCGGTCCCCGCCGTCTCCTATCCCGAGCAGCTCCCGGTCAGCGCCCGCCGCGAGGACCTGCTCGCCGCGATCCGCGACCACCAGGTCGTCGTCGTCGCGGGCGAGACCGGGTCGGGCAAGACGACGCAGCTGCCGAAGATCTGCCTCGAGCTCGGCCGCGGCGTCCGCGGGGCGATCGCCCACACCCCGCCGCGGCGGCTGGCCGCGCGCACGGTCGCGGAGCGGATCGCCGACGAGCTCGGCGTGGCGCTCGGCGAGGCGGTCGGCTACGCGGTGCGCTTCAACGACCGCTCCGGCGACGAGACGCTCGTCCGCCTGATGACCGACGGCCTGCTGCTCGCGGAGATCCAGCGCGACCGGCTGCTGCACCGCTACGACACGATCATCGTCGACGAGGCCCACGAGCGCAGCCTGAACATCGACTTCCTGCTCGGCTACCTCGCCTCGATCCTGCCTCGGCGCCCGGACCTCAAGGTCGTCATCACCTCCGCGACGATCGATCCCGAGCGCTTCAGCCGCCACTTCGGCGACGCGCCGATCGTCGAGGTGTCCGGGCGCACCTACCCGGTCGAGGTCCGCTACCGGCCGCTGGACGACGACGCGGACCCGACCGACGCGATCGGCGACGCCGTCGAGGAGCTGCTGCGCGAGCCGCCCGGCGACATCCTCGTCTTCCTCTCCGGCGAGCGCGAGATCCGCGACACCGCGGACGCGCTGCGGGGGCGGCTGCGCGACGAGGTCGAGGTGCTGCCGCTCTACGCGCGGCTGGCGACCGCCGAGCAGCAGCGCGTCTTCCGCCCGCACCGGGGCCGGCGCGTGGTGCTGGCGACGAACGTGGCCGAGACGTCGCTGACGATCCCCGGCATCCGCTACGTGGTCGACCCCGGCAACGCGCGCATCAGCCGCTACAGCGCCCGCCTGAAGGTCCAGCGCCTGCCGATCGAGCCCGTCTCT
Source organism: Solirubrobacteraceae bacterium (assembly GCA_024710825.1). Taxonomy (GTDB): domain Bacteria; phylum Actinomycetota; class Thermoleophilia; order Solirubrobacterales; family Solirubrobacteraceae; genus Capillimicrobium. The sequence goes on along the minus strand of JANJUA010000114.1, from coordinate 4,321 downwards.
CAGGCATCGGCCGACCAGCGCAAGGGCCGCTGCGGGCGCGTCGCCGACGGCATCGCGATCCGCCTCTACGACGAGGAGGACTTCGCCGAGCGGCCGCGCTTCACAGATCCGGAGATCCTGCGCACGAGCCTGGCGGCGGTGATCCTCCAGATGGCGGCGATCGGCCTCGGGGCCATCGAGGACTTCCCGTTCCTCGACCCGCCCGACCGCCGCCAGATCCGCGACGGCCTGAACCTCCTCGACGAGCTCGGCGCCCTCGACGCCCAGCGGCGGCTGACCCCGCTCGGCCGCCGGCTCGCGGCGCTGCCGGTCGACCCGCGCTTCGGCCGGATGGTCCTGGAGGCCGACCGCCTCGGCTGCGCGGAGGAGGCGATCGTCGTCGTCGCCGGGCTCTCGATCCAGGACCCGCGCGAGCGCCCGACCGAGCAGCGCGCGCAGGCCGACCAGCTCCATGCCCGCTTCCGCGACGAGGGCTCGGACTTCCTCGCCTACCTGAGCCTGTGGCGCCACCTGCGCGAGGGCCGCCGCGAGCTGTCGGGCAACCAGTTCCGCAAGCGCTGCAAGGCGGAGTTCCTGCACTACCTGCGCATCCGCGAGTGGCAGGACCTCGTCGGCCAGCTCCGGCAGGCGGCCAAGCAGGTCGACGTCACGCTGAACGAGCGGCCGGCGGAGCCGCAGCAGCTCCACCGGGCGCTGCTGGCGGGGCTGCTGTCGCACGTCGGGGTGCGCGACGTGCGCACGCGCGGGGAGTACCTGGGGGCACGTGGCGCGCGCTTCACGATCTTCCCGGGCTCCGCGCTGGCCAAGCGGCCGCCGTCGTGGGTGATGGTCGCCGAGCTCGTCGAGACGTCGCGGCTGTTCGGGCGCGAGGCCGCGGCGATCCGGCCCGAGTGGGTCGAGCCGCTCGCGCGCCACCTCGTCAAGCGCAGCTACGACGCCCCGCACTGGGAGCGCCGCCGGGCGTCCGTCGTCGCCACCGAGCGGGTGACGCTCTACGGGCTGCCGATCGTGGCGGGGCGAAAGGTCGCCTACGGCGCGATCGACCCCGTGCTCTCGCGCGAGCTCTTCCTGCGCAAGGCGCTGGTCGAGGGCGACTGGGACACCCGCCACCGCTTCCTGGCCGACAACCTGCGGCTGCTGGAGGAGGTATCCGAGCTCGAGCACCGCGCGCGGCGGCGCGACATCCTCGCGGGCGACCAGGAGCTCTACGACTTCTACGACGCGCGGATCCCCGCCTCGGTCGTCTCGGGCGCGCACTTCGACCGCTGGTGGAAGGACGAGCGCCGCCGCCGGCCGGACCTGCTGACCTTCACGGAGGACGTCGTCGTCAACGAGCAGGCGGCGCGCGAGCTCGACCCGAGCGCGTTCCCGGAGCTGTGGCGCCAGGGGGACCTGGACCTGCGGGTGAGCTACCGCTTCGAGCCCGGCGCCGAGGACGACGGCGCCACCGTCCACCTGCCGCTGGACGTGCTGCCGCGGCTGAAGCCGTACGGGTTCGAGTGGCTCGTGCCGGGGCTCCGGCTCGAGCTCGTGACCGCGCTGATCCGCGCGCTGCCGAAGGAGCTGCGCCGGCCGCTCGTGCCGGTGCCCGAGGCGGCGGCGCAGGTGCTGGCGCGCCTGAAGCCGCGCGCCGAGCCGCTGGCGGCGGGCCTGTCGCGCGCGGTGGAGGAGGCGCGCGGGGTGCCCGTGCCGGTGCAGGCGTGGGACCGCTCGCGCCTGCCGGAGCACCTGCGGATGCGCTTCTGTGTCGAGGACGCCTCCGGCGCCGTGCTGGCCGTGGGGACGGACCTCGACGCCGTGCGCGCCGCGGTACGGCCGCGCCTGCAGGCGGAGCTGGGCGCGGCGACGTCAGGCCTGGAGCGTTCGGGGCTGACCGCGTGGACGATCGGCGAGCTGCCGCGGGTCGTCGAGCTGCCGGGCAGCGGCGGCGCGGTCCGCGCCTACCCGGCGCTGGTCGACCAGGGCGCCGCGGTCGGCGTGCGCGCGCTCGACTCGGCCGAGGCGCAGGCGGCGGCCATGTGGAAGGGCATGCGACGGCTGCTGGCGCTGACGATCCCGTCGCCCGCCCGCAGGGTGCGCGAGCGCCAGGACGGGGCGGCGGCGCTGGCGCTGGCCGGCGCGCCGCACGGCGACGTCGACGCGGTGGTCGAGGACGCGCTCGTCGCGGCCACAGACGCCCTGATGGCGGAGGCGGGCGGGCCGGCGTGGGACGAGGCGGGCTTCGCGCGGCTGCGCGACCATGTCGCGGGATCGCTGACGGAGCGGACCGCGGCGGTCGTGGCCGACGTCGTGCGCGTGCTCGACGCGGCGCGCGCGGTCCAGCGCGCGATGGACGCCACGAGCGGCCCGGCGCTGCAGCCGGCCGTGCTCGACGTGGCGCGCCAGCTCGGGCGGCTGCTGTACCCCGGCTTCGTCGCGGCGGCCGGCGCGGATCGGCTGGGCGACGTCGAGCGCTACCTGACGGGCGCGGTGCGCCGCCTGGAGCGGCTGCCGAGCGCGGTCGCCGCCGACGCGGACCGCATGCGCGCCGTCAACGAGCTCGAGGATGCCTACCGGGCGCGGATGGAGGGCTGGCCGTCGGCGAGGCCCGTGCCGGCCGAGCTGGCCGAGGTGCCCTGGCTGCTGCAGGAGCTGCGCGTCAGCCACTTCGCCCAGGGACTGGGCACGCGCGGGCCGGTGTCGAGCAAGCGCGTCCGGCGGGCGATCGAGGCCCGCTGACCGGGGAGGGGCGGGGGATGACGCCTGCTCGGCTCGCCTCAGTCGACGAGCCGCAGCCCCGTGCGGCGGACGAGGTCGCCGCCCTGGTCGTCGGGGCAGCCCTGGCGGGCGATCAGTCGCGCCCGCCCCGTCGGGAACTTGCTCTGCGGCGGCGTGAAGCGCAGGCGGATGGCGCCCGTCGACGGGTCGACGCGGTCGCTGCCCACGCGCGCGGTCGCGCCCGCGATCCGGATGCGCACCACGACCCGGTTCGAGCACCCGGCGCCGACCACCCATGAGGTTCCGCGGATCGTCGCGGTCTCGCCGAGGGTCAGCTTGCGCGGCTTCACGGAGATGGACGGGTCGACGGACGCGGCCGCTCCCGTGGCGGCGACGGCGGCGGCGAGGACGGCGGTGGCGAAGGCGATGCAGGTGCGCATCGCGCGGACTGTACCCGCGTCGTGGCCGGAGTCGGGGGCGGGTGAGGGCCGCTACCCTGCCCGGCGTGGCGACCTACGGCGTGACCGGCTGGCGCGCCAGCGCCTCGCCGTCGAGGGCGTTGACCGCCCGCTCGAGCGAGGCGGCGATGCAGGTGAACGAAGGCGTGTCGCGCAGCGTGTACGCGGAGGCCTCGGTCGTGCGCAGCTCCTGCACCAGGTCGAGGAAGGCCCCGACGTCGTCGGTGTCGAAGGCCACCACGAACTCCTGGTCGTCGAGCCCGAAGCAGTACGTCGTGTGGTTGTCGACGGACGGGTATTGGCGACCGACGCGGATGTGCTCCTGCATGACGCGCCACCGCTCCTCGCGGTCCAGGCCGTACCAGGCGCGGGTCTTCACGAACGGATAGACGAACAGGTACTTCCCGCGGAAGGGCCGGGGGACGAGGCGCTTCTCGTCGGAGTACTCCGAGCCCTTGCGCATACCCAGGAACGAATACGGCGTGTCAGCCCACTTCATCAGCCCCGACTGCGCGAGGACCACGTGCAGCTCGTGGATGCGGTCCAGGTTCTCGGCCTCCGCGATGAGCAGCAGCTCGGCGTCGCCGCGCGTGCCCATGAGGCTGAACGCCTGGAGCAGGTGGTCGGCGGCGAAGTCCTCGCAGCCGGCGAGGAGCTCGCGCTTGTGCTCGGCCCGCTCGGCGGAGTCGAGGCGGCGCCACGCCGGGTCGACCTTCAGGAAGGTGTACTTCACGAAATGACGGTCGGGCATCTGCCACGAAGGATAGGGCTCGCGCTCGCGCTGGTCGTGCTCGCGGCGGCCGCGCTTGTCGCACCCAGCCCCGCGGCCGCCGAGCCGCGCGCGGTGATCGCCTTCGCCCCCGAGGCGACCCTCGACGACCTGGAGGCGCTGCCCGGCGCGGCCGTGTCGATGTTCGGCGCGACGCAGGGGCGCTACCGCCAGGTCCAGGCGCTCCTGGACATCTCGCAGGGCGCTCGCACCTCGCTGGCCGCCTACCAGCCGCCGGCCCCGCCCGCGCTCGGCGTCCTCCCCGACGGCCGCGTGGCCGGCTGGCCTGACGCGGTGCGCCGCGCCGAGGCGGCGCCCGCGCCGATCGTCCCGGGGCTGCTGGCGAGCGCCGTGCCGGGCGGCGCCGGCTACGTCGGCGAGGCGACCGCGTCGCGCG
>JANJUA010000078.1 GCA_024710825.1 Solirubrobacteraceae bacterium | reverse complement strand
AGGCTCTGCCTCCCGTGAGGTCCGCGAGCGGCACGTTGGTCGTGTAGCCGCCGTCGCACCAGGCCGTGACGTACTCGCCCTTCGTGTCGATCCCGTCGAGCAGCGTGTCGATCGACACGCCGGTCCATTCGGTGTCGAGCTTCGACCACTTGGTGACGCAGTGGATGTCGACGGTGAACGTCTCCTGCGGGAGGGCCATCAGCGCGTCCCAGGTCCAGCGCCTGCCCCCTTCGACCGCGCCGTCGATGCTGAAGCTCCAGCGGTCCAGGGGCGTGTGCGGCGTCGGGCCGTACGACAGCACGGGGAAGTCGGAGGTCAGGTACTGGCCCGGAGGGACGCGGCTCGGGTCGGCGTCGGGCCGTCGGCCGCGGAAGCCGCGGGAGATGGTCGACATGCGTCGAGCCTACGCTCCCGGGCCCACGCCGCCCGCTCCGGGCCTCAGCCGCCGGTCACCTTCCCGCGGGCGCCGCCAGGCCGCTGCGGCGCGCCTTCGTGAGCCAGCGATCGAGCACGTGGTAGGACCGTCGCGGGCGCATCTTGTGGTCGGTGAGCGCCGAGTCCCAGGTGGTGAAGCGCGACGGCGCCAGCCAGTGATAGAGGTAGATGCGCCGGATCCGCTTGCTGATGCGCGACAGGTTCAGCACGTGGCGCGTCGCCCTGGCGGCGCTGCGGGTGCCGTAGGTGCGGGTCTTCATGCCGCCCCGCTCGTTCAGGCGCCGCTTCACGAGGCCGCCGGTCTCCGTGAACCAGATCTGCCCGCTGGTGATCCTCAGCAGCTTCTTCGTGCTGTCGGAGAGCTTCGCGTTGGCGTCGTGGTAGTTGTGCAGGCCCCAGATCTTCGGGCGCGTCTTGGTGTGCCGCTGGAAGCGCTTGATCCAGGACTCCATGTTGGGCAGGTCCAGCACGTCGCCGGCCACCACGTTGCACTTCGGGCACTGCCGCGTGACGATGTTGAAGTACTGGGCGGCGCGGCGAGGCCGGTCGCCGGTCAACGCCGTGGCGTGGTTGGTCTCGTTCCACGGCACCCAGTTGCGCACGTTGGGGTAGCGCTCTCGGATGGCGCGGAACGCGCGGGCGTAGCGCCGGGGGCTGGGCAGGACCTTGCCGGAGCGGGCGCTCTTCAGCGACTTCTGAAAGCCGATCATGACCTCCGCGCCGACGCCGTTGGCCGCGGTCATCCAGATGTCGAGCTTCTCGAGCTGCAGCGGGTCGTCGATGACGTCCCACGGCGTGATGTAGCGGACGTTCGGAGCCTGGAGCTCGGCCCAGTGCGGGCTGCGGAAGATCTCGGGGGTCTGCTGCCCGATGCCGATGATGACGCGCGCCTGCGCGGGTGGGGCAGAGAGCGCGGCGCCGAGCGCGGCGAGGGCGGCCAGCAGGGCGAGGACGAGGTGGAGTCTGAGAGGTGGAGAGGAGGTAGCCATCAGCCGGTGTCAACACGAGGTCCCGCCGAACGATGCGGCGGGCGAGCCGTCAGAGACTAGGGGGCTCGGCCGACCGAACCGCTCTGACCGGGGGGAGCGCCGACGGCCGCGGCCGCTCGACGTCGCCCGCGCGCGAGGACAGCAGCCCCAGGCGGTGGCCCGCGTCGACCGCCTCGGCTCGGCCGCGGACCCCGAGCTTGCGGAAGATGCTGCTCGCGTGGTGCATGACCGTCTTGGGGCTCAGGTGGAGCCTGCCGGCGATCTGGCGGTTCGTCGCTCCGCCGGCCAGGTGCTCCAGGATCTCGCGCTCGCGGGGCGTGAGCGGCGTGAGCACGCTGGCGGGCGGCCCAGCCGCGAGCTCCGAGGCGAGCGTCTCGGCCCGCTCGAGCGCCCGTGACCACACCGGCGTCGCCAGCGCGGCGGCGTCCGCGCTCCCTTCGGGCCCGAGCGCCGTCCGGGCCTGCTCGACGAGCCGCAGGTAGCCGGCCCACTCGTCGGGGGGCACGATGCGGGGCGCGGCCGGGGTCGCCGCCAGCAGCGAGCCGTGCAGCGCGATCGCGTCGCTCGGTCGCCCGGCGAGGACGGCCACCGCCGCCGTCCCCGCCAGGGCGAACGCCTCGCCGTGGCGGTAGTCCAGAGCGCGGGCCTCCCGCAGGGCGCGCAGGTACCAGCCGGCGGCCGCCTCCAGGTCGCCGGCGTCTATCGCCGCGCCGCCGAGGTTCACGCAGGCCAGCACCGTTCCGCGGCGGTCGCCGACCGACTCGTAGGAGTCGAGCGTCGCCAGCAGCAGGCGCCGCGGGTCGGCGCCGGGCGCCCGGAGCTCGGCGAGCGCCTGCTCCGCGCGCGCCATGAGCCTCCGCTGGCCGAGGCGCTCAGCGAGCACGAGCGCGCGCCGCGCCGAGGCGATCGCATGGTCTGCCTCGTCCGCGTGCTGGGCGGCGCGCGAGAGCAGCACGAGCGCGGCGGCCTCGCCGTAGGCGTCGCCTCGCCCGGCGGCGGCCGAGCGCATCTCCGCCGCGACGTCCCGCGCCCCCTGCACGTCGCCGTCGAGCAGCAGCACGTGGGCGAGGTGCTCGTCCGCCCGGCGACGGGCGGCGCCGGTCAGGCTCGCCCGGGCCTCCGCGAGCGTCGCGGCGGTCTCGCCGTCGCCGTCCTCCGCCCGCAGCCGGCACCACCATGCGGTGCCGAGCGCCGCGAGCTCTCCTGCGGGAAGGCCCGGCTCCCGCAGCAGCCGCTCGTAGGCGGCGACGCCCTGCCGGATGGGGCCCTGGTGCAGCCAGTACGGCCCCAGGTCGATCGCCAGCCGCAGCGCGGGCTCGGTCTCGCCGCGCTCGCGCAGCCAGGCGAGCGCGGTCAGCAGATTGGCGCGCTGCGCGTCGACGAGCGCTCGCCAGCGCTGCTCGTCCGGCCCCTCGGCACCGGCCGCGGCCCGGCTCGCGAGCTCCGCGTAGCACTGCGCGTGCCGGCGGCGCGCCTCGTCCTCGCAGCCCGCCTCTCTGGTCCGCTCGACGGCGAACTCGCGCAGCGGCTCGAGCAGCCGGAACCAGGGCTCGGTGGGCGGGTGCGATGGCGCCCGCTCGACGAGATGCAGCTCCACGAGGTCGCTGAGCGCGTCGATCGCGGCGCCGTCGACCGCTCCGGCGCCGACCGCCTCGACGTCCTCCAGCCGCATCGGGCCGCGGAACGCGCCGAGCCGGCCCAGCAGCGCGCGGGCGTCCGAGTCGAGCAGCTCGTAGCTCCACATCGCGGCGGCCCTGACGCTCTGGTGGCGCGCGGCCAGCTCGGCGCCTCCCCGGCCCAGCAGCTCGAGCAGGGACCGGTCGCCGTCCCCCGACAGCCAGCGCAGGATCGCCTCGGGCGGGAGCACCGCGGTGCGGGCCGCCGCGAGCTCGATGGCCAACGGCGAGCCGTCGAGCGCCGCGCAGATGGCGACCGCGACGTCTCGGTGGGGCGCCGTCGCCGCGCGGCCACGGGCGACACGGTCCTCGAAGAGCGCGACGGCGGGGGCGGTGGGCAGCGGCCCCACGTTCAGCACCTGCTCGCGCGGGGCGCGCAGGCGGATGCGGCTCGTGACCAGCACGGCGAGGCCGGGGCAGCGGTCCAGCAGCGCATCCACGCTGTCGCGGACCTCCACGACGTGCTCGAACGTGTCGAGGACGAGCAGCCAGGGGTCGTCGCCGAAGGCCGCGCCGACCCGGGCGAGCGGATCGCGCGGGCGGCGGCCGCCGTCGACCGCCCGGCAAACCACGTCGAGCACGTCCGACGTTCCCACGCCCGCCAGCTCGACGACCCCCGTCGTGCGGGTCCGCGTCCGCACGACCGCCTCGGCGCACGCCTCCGCCAGGCGGGTCTTGCCGATCCCTCCGGGCCCGGTGAGGGTCAGCAGCCGCGCCCCGCCGTCGAGCAGCCGCAGGGCCGTCGCGAGCTCCTGCTCGCGTCCGATCAGCTCCGTCTCGACGCCCGCCGCGCCCCTTGCCCCACCCTCCACGCCGGCCGCAAGCCTACGGCCCGCGTCGCGACGACGGCCGCCCGCCGGCGGCCGAGCTGCCGGCGCACGCCCCGTCCGACGCTGCGCGTCGCCTGCGGCGCGCCGGTCAGAGGACGTCCATCAGGACGCCCATGAGCACCATGAAGGCGACCACGCCGACGACCACTACCACGAGAAGCGCGACGAGGCGCGTGGTCGGCGACGCTGCGTCTTCGTCCTCGAGGCGGGCCGCGACTTCGGGCGCGACGTGCTCGGTCTGCGTGGTGAGGCGGATGGCGCTGCCGGCGGCGACGAGGGTGGCCGCGGCGTGCACGGCCAGCGCGCCGACCGACGCCCACCAGCTGTCCGTGACGAGCGTCAACACCCCGCCGACCGCGATCGCGAGCAGCAGCGTGATCAGGAGGATCTGCCGGGTGGCGACGAGCGTCGAGACCGACGGGCCGCGCGTGGCGTGCGTCCGTCCCGCGCTCCCGGTCTGGCCCGACGGAGCCCCGCCCGGCTCGGGCCCGACGACCTCGCGGAGCTCCCGCGCCAGCAGCCCGGCACGCACGCGGCCACCCCGAGGTCCGTGGTCTACAACCGGTGGCCTGCGGTCAGAGCGGCCAGAACACCGGCACGAGGAAGATCGCGACGATGCCGAAGAGCCCGAGCAGCGGCAGTCCCAGCCTGTGGTAGTCGCCGAAGCGGTAGCCCCCCGGGCCCATGACCATGAGGTTCGCCGGTGTCGCGATCGGCGTCAGGAAGGCAGCCGCGGCGGAGACGGCCACCGCCATGAGGACGGGCTTGGCGGACACGTCCATGTCGGCGGCTGCCGAGAGCGCGATCGGGATCACGATCAGGGCGGTCGCCATGTTGCTGATCAGCTGGCCGAGGGCCGCGGTGAGGAGGAAGAGCGCCACCAGCAGCGCGTAGGGGCCCGCGCCCCCGACGAGGTCGACGAGCCCGTCGGCCAGGTCCTCCGCCGCGCCGGTCTCGACCATCGCGGTCGACAGCGAGATCATGCCCGCGACCAGGACGACGGTCGTCCACGAGATGCTCCGAAACGCCTGGTCGACGCTGAGGAGCCCGAGGAGCACGACCGCCGAGGCCGCGAGCAGCCCCGCGACGACCGCCGGCACCACGCCCGTCACGAGCAGCACCACCATCGCGACGAGCACCGCGACGGCCCGCTTCGCTCCCGGCCCGAGCGGCACGGCCTGGCGCCGGACCAGCGCGGGCGGGTCGACGACGAGCACGTCGGGGTCGTCGAGGTGCTCGTCGAGCGCCGCCCAGGTCCCCTGCAGCAGCAGCGTGTCGCCCTCCGCGAGCCGCGTCTCGCTCGGCTCGAGCTCCTCCCCGGCTCGCCGGACGGCGAGCACCACGAGCTCGCCGCTCTCGGTGACCATCCCCGGGAAGACGACGGACCCCGCGAGCTCCGACCGCGGCCGGACCACCACCTCGGCGACGCCGGATCGCCGGTTCATCAGCGCCTCGGGCTCGTGCTCGAGCCGGTACTGCTCGGCGAGGGTGCGCGCGTGGCCGCTGAAGTCGGCGCCGATCGTCCGGGCGGTTCGCGACGGCAGCAGCCGCTCGCCGAGCAGCGCCACGATCCCGATGGTGCCGACCACGAGCGGCACGCCGACGAGCGCGAACTCGAAGAACCCGAAGCGCCCCACGCCCGCGTCGGCGGCGGCGTCGGACACGATGACGTTCACCGGCGTCCCGGTAAGGGTGAGCAGCGAGCCCGCGTGGGCGCCGAACGCGAGCGGGAGCAGCAGCTGCGAAGGCGGTCGCCCGACCCGGACCGCCATCACGACCACGACCGGCACGAGCGCCGCGACGGACCCGTTGACGTTGATGAGCGCGGTCAGGAGGGCGACCAGCGACATCGTGAGGACGATCAGCCGGGTGCGGCTCTCGCCCGCCGAGGCGAGCAGCTGCTGGCCGGCCCACGCGGTGACGCCCGTCGCGTCGAGCCCCTCGCTGACGACGAACAGCGTCGCGATGAAGATGACGGTGGGGTCGCCGAACCCGGCGAGCGCCTGCTCGAGCTCGAGCACGCCGGTGGCCCACAGCGCGAGCGCGGTCCCGATCGCCACGATCGCCGTCGGCACCCGGCCGGACACGAAGACGGCCACGACCGCCGCCAACACCAGGTAGGTGATCGCGGCGTCGCCCACGCGCCGGTCAGCGCACCGGCCAGCCCGGCCCGACGGGGATGCCCAGCAGGTACCACGCGACGAAGAACAGCGCCCAGGCGATCGTCAGGACGATCGTGTAGGGGAGCATCAACGCGATCACGGTGCCGATGCCGGCGTCGCGCTGGTAGCGCTGCGCGAAGACGACCATGAGCGCGAAGTACGGCATCAGCGGGGTGAGCACGTTCGTCGGCGAGTCGCCCACGCGGTACGCCGCCAGCACGGTCTGCGGCTCGACCCCGAGGCGGAGCATCAGCGGTACGAAGATCGGGGCGAGGATCGCCCACTTCGCGATCTTCGCCGGGATCAGCAGGTTGACGACGATCGTCACGACCATGACGCCGAGCAGGAGCCACAGGTCGCCGAGGTCGAGCTCCTCGAGGATGTCGCCGAGCCACACGGCCGCGACCTGCGCCATGTTGCTGAAGTCGAAGTAGGCGATGAACTGGGCGATCAGCAGGAAGAGGAAGAGCAGGCTGGCCAGGCTCGCCCACGACTTCGCGATCATCCCGAGGACGTCGTCGGAGCGCTTCACGGTCCCGACCACGCGGCCGTATGCGATCCCGGCCGCGAGGAACGCGACCGCGATCATCACGATCAGGCTGCTCATGAACGGCGAGTCGCCGATGATGTCGCCGGTCTCGGGGTTGCGCAGCGGGGCGCCCGGGGGCAGCGTGAGCGCTGCGATCGCGAGCAGCACCGCGAGCACCGCCAGGCCGGCCCAGCGCAGGCCCTTCGCCTCCAGCTCCGGGTCGACCGCCTGGCCCTCCTCGCGGGCGAGCTCCTCCTCGTCGGCGAGGCTGCGATCCCAGCGTCCGAGCCTGGGCTCGATCATCCGGGTGGTGACGAGCGCGATGACGATCGTCAGGAAGATCGTGCAGCCGATGCCGAACCAGAGGTTCGAGACGAGGTCGATCTGCGCGTTCGGGTCGACCAGGGCGGCCGCCTCGTTGGTGATGTCGATGATCACGGCGTCGGCCGGGACGATCAGGATGTTCACGGCGAACGCGGCGCTGACGGCGCCGAAGCCGGCCGCGATGCCGGCCAGCGGGTGGCGCCCGACGGCGAGGAACGCCGTCGCCGCCAGAGGGATCAGCACGAGGTAGCCGGCATCGGCGGCGATGCTCGAGAGGATCCCGACGAAGACGATGATGTAGGTGAGCGTCGCGGGGCGGGAGATCGCGACGAGCTTGCGTATCAGGCCGCCGACGAGCCCCGACAGCTCGGCCACGCCGACGCCGATCATCGCCACGAGGATCACGCCGACCGCCGTGAAGCCGAGGAAGTTCGGCACGAACGACGTGAACATGAAGCGGATGCCGTCGCCCGTGAGCAGCCCCTCGACCTCGAACGTCTCGGTGCGCACCTCGTAGGCCTCGGGCGCGTCGTCGTACGGCAGCGCGCTGACGCCGTCGACGCGCTGCTCCACGCTCACGCCGCCGGCGTCGACGACCTCGCTCGTGACGCTGACGCTCAACCAGTCGAGCAGCTGGGACAGGACGATCACGCCGAGGCACAGCCCGAGGAACAGGATCGCCGGGTTGGGGACCTTGTTGCCGACCTTCTCGATCCAGGCGAGCGCGCGCTGCGTGAAGCCGCCCTCGCGCTCGCCGAAGCCGCCGGTCCCCTCGACGTGCGCGGCGGCCGTGTCCGTCATCGCTCGCTCTGCGTGAACGCCGCCGCGTAGCGCCCGAGGAAGTCGGCCTCGGCGACCACCGCGTTCTCGAACTCGCTGAGCAGGAGCCGCTCGTCCGGGCCGTGGATGTTCGCGAACCCGTCCGTCGTGCCGACGAGCAGCGCCTCCGCCTGCGGGAGCGCTCGGGCGAGCGCGCTGACGATCGGGATCGACCCACCGCTGCCGGCCAGCAGCACGTCGCGCCCCCACGCCGCCGACCAGGCGGCTCGCGCGGCGGCGTAGGCCGGGCCTGCGGTCGCCGCGGCGAACCCGTTGCCGGTCGGCCCGGGCTCCACGTGGAGCTCGATCCCGAATGGTCGCCGGTGGCGCAGGTGGCGCATCACCGCGTCCTGCGCCTCGGTCGCGTCCTGCTCCGGGTGCACGCGGACGTTGAGGACGGCGCGCGCGTACGGCGACACGGCGTTGACGGCGCCGTGCACCGTCGGCGCGTCGAGGCCGATGACCGTGATCGCCGGGCCGAACCACACGCGCGAGCCCAGTCCGCCGGTGCCCATCAGCGGCAGGCCGTCGAGGACGGTGCCGAGCTCGCGGAAGTCCTCCTCGGGCTGCTGCTCGCCCTCCCACTCCTCCCGGCGCAGGCCGGTGACGGCCACGTCTCCGGCATCGTCGTGGAGCGAGGCGAGCGCGCGCAGCACCGCCAGGAGCGCGTCCGGGGCCGCGCCGCCGTACTGGCCGCTGTGCTTGCCGGACGCGAGCGTCCGCGCCTCGACGATGACGTTCGCCATCCCACGCAGCGCGGTCGTCAGCGTCGGGACGCCGGGTCGGATCGAGCCCATGTCGGCGATCACGAGCGCGTCGGCCGCGAAGCGCTCGGGGTCCGTCGCCGGATAGGCCGTGAGCGCCCCGCTGCCGATCTCCTCGTGGCCCTCGATGCACAGCTTGATCCCGACCGGAGGCCGGCCGCCCCAGGCGCGCAGCGCGCCGACGTGGGCGAGGATGTTCGACTTGGTGTCCGCCACGCCGCGGGCGAAGATGGCTCCGTCGCGCTCGGTCGGCTCGAACGGCGGCGAGGACCACAGCGTCTCGTCGCCCGGCGCCACGACGTCGTAGTGGCTGTAGAGCAGGACGGTCGGGGCCCCGGGCGGCGCCGGGATCTCGCCCGTGACGACCGGAGCGGTGTCCGGGAGGTCGAGCCGCTCGACGGCCACGCCCGCGTCGGCGAACAGCCGCGACGTCAGCTCGAACGCGTCGAGCAGCGGCCGGTCGACCCGGCCGGGCACCGACACGGACGGGATGCGGACCAGCGCCTCCAGCTCCTGGCGCAGCCGCGGCATGGACTCCCGTGCCCTCGCTGCGACGTCTCGGTCGACCATCGTCCCCTCCCGCGGCTTGAGCGATGCTGAACGGCGGAAGAACACTAGACGAGGTCCCCCACGGCCGCCAGGGCGGCGCTCTTGTGGATCTCGTGCCCGACGGAGCTCGGTCCCGACGACCTTCGCGGAGCTCCTGCGCCAGCCAGACCGGCGACCTCCTCAGGCTCGACGTCCGCTCGGGCGGACGGCGTCCCGGATCACCGTCCGCGCGCCGGGCTG
>JANJUA010000059.1 GCA_024710825.1 Solirubrobacteraceae bacterium | reverse complement strand
TCGCCGACGCGGCGGCCGTCGGGCAGCGTCACGGCGAACAGCCCCCGGTCCGGGATCGTGCCCGCGTTGGTCACTGCGAGCGCGCGGGCGCCCTTGCGCGCCCGGATGGTCCCGCCGACCCGGTCCCACACGAGCCGCGGGCGCAGCTCGCCGAACTCCTGCGAGGGGTAGCGCCCGTCGAGCATGTCGAGCACGTTCTCCAGCAGCGGACGCGGCAGCTCGGCGTAGGAGTGGGTGCGGGTGACGAGCGCGTGGAGGTCGTCCACCGAGACCGGCTCGTCCTCCGGCGCGCTCGCCGCGATGGCCACGATCTGCTGGGCCAGCACGTCCAGCGCGTTGCGCGGCACGACGGTCGGCTCGATGCGACCCTCGCGCATCAGCCGCGTGACGACGGCGCACTCGAGCAGGTCGCTGCGGAACTTGGGGAAGATGCGGCCCTTGCTCGTGTCGCCGACGGCGTGCCCGGCGCGGCCGATGCGCTGCAGCCCGCGGGCGACGGACTTCGGGGACTCGACCTGGAGGACGAGGTCGACGGCGCCCATGTCGATGCCCAGCTCCAGCGACGAGGTCGCCACCAGGCACGGCAGCTCGCCCGCCTTCAGCAGCTCCTCGACCACCGTTCGCTCCTCGCGCGCCAGCGAACCGTGGTGGGCGCGGGCGATCTCCTCGCCGGCGAGCTCGTTGAGGCGCAGCGCGAGGCGCTCGGCGGCGCGGCGCGCGTTGACGAAGACGATCGTGGACCGGTGCTCGCGGACGAGCTCCAGCAGCTCCGGGTAGATCGCCGGCCAGATCGAGTTGCGGGTCGCCTCGCCGCCGCCGGCCAGGGGGTCGAGCTGGGTGTCGGACGTAGGCTCGACCATCGACTCGACCGGCACCCGGATCTGGAGGTCCAGCGGCTTGCGGATCCCCGCGTCGACCACCGTGCAGCGGCGCCGCGGGCCGACCATGAAGCGCCCGACCTCCTCGAGCGGGTTCTGCGTCGCGCTCAGGCCGATGCGCTGGACGTCGTGGTCGGAGGCCTCGTCGAGGCGCTCGAGCGTCAGCGCGAGGTGCGAGCCGCGCTTCGTGGACGCGACCGCGTGGATCTCGTCGACGATCACGGCCTCGACGCCCCGGAGCATGTCGCGGGCCTGCGAGGTGAGGATCAGGTAGAGCGACTCGGGCGTCGTGATGAGGATGTCCGGCGGCTTGCGCCGCATCGCCGCCCGCTCGCGCTGCGGCGTGTCGCCGGTGCGGATGCCGACGCTGATGTCCGCGCCGATGCCGCGCAGCGGCGCGCGGAGGTTGCGCTCGATGTCGTAGGAGAGCGCCTTCAGCGGCGAGACGTAGACGAGCCGCGTGGCGCCGGGGCTCGGCTCGCGGGCGAGCTTGTCGAGCGCCCAGAGGAACGCGGCGAGCGTCTTGCCGGAGCCGGTCGGCGCGGAGAGCAGCACGTGCTCGCCGGAGGCGATCGCCGGCCAGGCCTGCTCCTGCGCCGCGGTGGGCGCGGCGAACGCCGCCTGGAACCATTCGCGCACCCTGGGGGAGAACTGCTCCACGTATCCAGCCTACGGCGGGCTTCAAGCCGGTTCGAGGACGATCCGGACGCGCATGCTTTGAGGGGCCCGATCGCGCAAGAAGCCATGCACGACCAAAGTTCGCCGGCCGGCTCGACGATCCAGCAAGCGATCGGCGCATGGAGTATCGACCAGAGATAGTCGTCGGTCTCGTCGGCCCGGTCGGAACCGATCTTCGCCTCGCGGCCGCCATCGTCGCCGAGATCCTCGGGGACTTCAGGTACGACGTCCCCGATCCGATCAGCCTCAGCGGCTTGCTCGACGCCGCGCTCCCCGAGACGCGGCTGCCCGACGCACGCGTGCCAAGAGACGAGTACATCGACGTCCGGATGGATGCCGGCAACGAGCTGAGGCGGAACCTGGGGCGTGGCGACGCTCTCGCGGTCCTCGCGATGCAGGCGATCGTTCGCGTTCGTGCCGGCGCGACCGAGACGTCCGCAGCCGATTCGCTCGCCTACGTGTTGCGCTCGTTGAAGCACCCGGAAGAGGTTGCGGCGCTCCGGCGCACATACCGGGAGCGCTTCATCCTGATCGGCGCGCATGCGCCTCGCCAGAGGCGCCTGGAGCGGCTCGCGGATGAGATCGCCCAGTCGCGCGGGTCGACCAGCAGACGGGATTGGCTGCCTCGCGCGCACCAGCTTGCGAACCGCGACGACGCCGAAGAGAGCGATCATTTCGGTCAGAACGTTCGCGGAACGTTCCCGCTCGCCGACTTCTTCGTCGACGTGTCGTCACGTGAGGCCGCCACCGTCGAGCTCCGTCGCTTCCTGCGCGCCGTGTTCGGCTACCAGTTCGCTTCGCCGACTCCCGATGAGTACGCCATGTTCCACGCCGCGGCCGCGGCCGTGCGATCTGCCGATCTCTCGCGCCAGGTCGGCGCCGCGGTGGCCACGGATCGCGGGGACATCGTCGCGGTGGGATGCAACGAGGTGCCCGCGTTCGGCGGCGGCGCCTACTGGCATGGCGACATCAACGACGGCCGTGACTGCGCTCGCGGAGAGGACGCCAACGCGCGCCTCAGAAACACCGCGATAGAGGAGATACGCACCATCCTGACGGATCCCAGGCTGAAAATGGCCACGAAGCGGCTGCGTGATCTCGACGCCGACAGCTTTCGCGACATCCTCGGCGACACCCGCGTCGACGAGCTCACCGAGTTCAACCGAGCGGTGCATGCCGAGATGTCCGCCATCCTCGACGCTGCTCGTCGCGGCATGAGCGTTCGCTGCTCCACGCTGTACACGACCACCTTCCCCTGCCACAACTGCGCGAAGCACATCGTCGGCGCCGGGATCACGAGGGTGGTGTACGTGGAGCCGTATGCGAAGAGCCTCGCCGAGGAGCTCCATCCCGACACCATCGCCATCGACCGCGTCGGCACCACGATCGACCGCGTTCGGTTCGAGCAGTTCGTGGGAGTGGCGCCGTCGATCTACATGCCGCTGTACGGCATGGGCACCATGCGCCGGAAGCAGGGTGGGCGGCGGGTCGAGTACGACGCTCCCACCGCGGCGCCAAAGCTCGTGCCTCGTGGGGACCTCACCTACCTGGAGCGGGAGCGGTTCGCCATCGACGGGTTGTGATCTGGCGCCGCGTGCCTACCCGCCGGGAGGACGCACCGGTCGGCCCACGAACTGGTCGAGCGGCGCATCGTGCCGGGGGACGAACCACTCCTGGAAGAGGCGGAATCGCCACTCGGCGGCCGCGTCGTCGCTGCTCCGTGCTCCGAGATCGAGGCCGGTGGTTCGATCTGGCTCCGTGTGGGTCTCTTCGTCGCGCATGAGGGTTCCTCGCCAAGCGTAGGCGAACGTGTGTTCGAGAACAAGCCTGAGGTCGATGCAGTCTTACTTCCTGCCCCAGACGCCCGCCGCGCCGAAGCGCTTTCGGGTGGTCCTGCGCGCGCCCCATCGCGCATCCTCCGCAGTTTTTTCGATGTCAGCCACCCGCCAGCTCGCGCGCCCGCACGAACACCGCGTCGGTCATCGGCTCCGTGAGCTTGCCGGTGAAGGTGTTCTGCTGCGAGGGGTGGAAGCTGCCCAGCAGCCGCAGGCCGCCGACCTCGGCCTCGGCGAGATGCCCGAACCTCGGACGCGGGCGGACGGGGCCGAGGAGGCGCAGGGCCGCGTCCCAGGCGAAGGCGCCGAGGCAGACCACCACGCGCACGGAGGCGAGCAGGTCGAGCTCCTCGCGGGCGAAGGGCAGGCAGCGGTCGCGCTCCTCGGGCGTCGGCTTGTTCGCCGGCGGCGCGCAGCGCACCGCCGCGGCGATCCACACGTCCGTCAGGCGCAGGCCGTCGCCCCGCGCCACCGACGTCGGCTGGTTCGCGAAGCCGGTCCGGTGCATCGAGGCGAACAGCCAGTCGCCGGAGCGGTCACCGGTGAAGATGCGGCCCGTCCGGTTGGCCCCGTGCGCGGCGGGCGCCAGGCCGAGCACGAACACCCGGGCGGCCGGGTCGCCGAAGCCGGGGACGGGCCGGCCCCAGTACTCCTGGTCGGCGAACGACGCCCGCTTGACCCGGGCCACCTCCTCGCGCCATGCCACGAGCCGGGGGCACGCCCGGCAGCTCGTGATGCGCTCCTCCAGCGCGGCGAGCCCGGTCACTCGCGAGTGCCGTAGAGCACGCCGAGCGCGAGGCGCTCGATCACCGGCTCGAGCTCCTCGAGGTCCTCCGGGATCCCCAGCCGCAGGTGGCGCGAGCACAGCTCCACGACGCCTCCCACGATCGCGAAGGCGTCGTGGGGAGACGCGAACCGCGGCGTGCCGTGCCGCCGGTGCGCGGCCGCGTTCTCGGCGTCGACGAGGGCGGCGAAGCGCTCGAGGACGGCGTCGCGGCGCTCGACGGCGCGCGGGCCGGCGCCGATGATCTCCACGAGCAGCGTCTGCGCGGCGTCGGGGTCCTCGACGAGCGCGGCGACGAACGCCTGCCCGCCCGCCCTGATCTGCGCTTCGGGCTCCTCGGGCACCACGGCCGTCGCCTCTGCCATCCGCGAGGCGAGCCGGGCGGTGGACTCGTCGAACAGGGAGAGGATCGCGTCCTCCTTGTTCGTGAAGTGCTCGTAGAACGTCGCCTTCGACATCCCGGCCTCGCGGCTGATCGCCTCCGCGGAGGCCTTCGCGTAGCCGAGACGAGCGAAGACGGCCGCCGCCGCGTTCAGGAGGCGCTGGCGCTGCACCTCCAGGCGCACCTCCAGCGGAGGCGCGTGGCGGCCGCGCGGTATCGAGCCGGGACGGGACATTGGCGGACGCGAGTCTACGTTGCCGGGCGCGGCGCCGGATGCGCCACGAGGTAGGCTGCGCCCTCGTGCGTCGCCGCCTCGCCATCCCCGCCGTCCTCGCCGCCGCCCTGCTCGCCGGGTGCGCCGGCCAGCCGGTGGCCGACAACGCGGACGACTTCGAGGGCGAGGAGCGGGCCGTCGCGGAGGTCATCGACGATCTCTCGTCGGCCGGCAGCGACCGCGACGCCGCCGGCATCTGCGCGACCATCCTCACCGAAGAGGTCTCCGCGGCGCTCAAGCAGGGCAGCACGGACTGCGAGGACGTGCTCGAGGACCAGCTCTCCGACGCGAGCGACTTCGAGCTGGACGTCAAGTCGATCTCGATCGACGGCGACACCGCTACGGCCGAGGTCGAGGGGCCGGTGAACGGCGAGGACGTGGTGCAGACGCTCACCTTCGAGCGGCAAGGCGAGCAGTGGCGCCTGGCGGCGCTGGAGATCCCTCAGGGCTGAGCCCTCCGGGCAGTCGGTCGTGCAGCCGCCGCAGCGGCCCGGGCGACCACCAGTTCCAGCGGCCGAGCAGGGCCATCAGCGACGGGACCAGCAGGGCGCGGACGACGAACGCGTCGATCAGCACGCCGACCGCCACCCCGAGCCCGATCTGCTTGATGAACAGCACCGACGAGGTCGTGAACGCGCCGATGGCGACGGCCAGCAGGATGGCCGCGGCCGTCACCACGGGCCCGGTCCGCGACAGGCCGGCCGCCACCGCCTCGCGATCGGACAGCCCGCCGTCGCGCGCCTCCTTGATGCGTCCGAGCAGGAACACCCCGTAGTCGGTGGACAGGGCGAACACGGTCACCGCCGTGATGACGAAGTCCGTCGACTCGATGCCGCCGTTGGCGGTGTACCCCAGCAGGCCCTCCAGGCGCCCGTCCTGGAAGACCAGGGTGAGCAGGCCGAGCGTCGACCCGACCGTGAGGACGTTCATCGCGAGCGCCTTCAGCGGCAGCACGACGGAGCCGGTCATGAGCCACAGGACCGCGAACGTCAGCAGCCCGAGCAGGGCGAGCGCCACGGGCAGGCGCGCGCCGATGGCGGCCTGCTGGTCGACGAACTCGGCGGCGGGGCCGCCCACGAGCACGTCGAACGGGGCCTCCCGCTCGCGCGCGGCCGCGACGGCGTCGCGAGCGGCTCGCCCCGCCGGCAGCCCGGCGGCGATGACGTCGAGCTGCCAGGTGGCGGCGTCGAGGCGGCGCGGCTCCCCGACGCTCCGCACGCCCTGCGCGTCGGCGAGGCCGTCGGCGTAGGCCAGGACCGCCGTGCGCTCGGAGGGCGGCGCCTCGATCGCCACCAGCACCGGGGTCGTCTCGTCCTGCGGGAAGTCGCGCGCGAGCGCGTCGCCCACGGTGCGGGCGCTGAGCCCCTCGGGGACGCTCGTGATGTCGACCGGCGCCCATTCGGCGCGCAGCGCCGGGAGCGCGAGCGCGACCATCACGAGCGTGGTGGTGGCCGCGACGAGCCCCGGGCGGGCCATCACCCGGGTCGCCAGCGCGTGCCAGCGCCGCCTGCCGTCGACCTGCGAGGACCGTGTGCGCAGCCTCACGTTCCAGAGGGCGAAGAGCGCCGGGGCGATCAGGCAGGCCGCCGCGGCGGCGACGAGCGCCACGACGGCGCCGCCGATCCCCATCGACTGGAGGAAGTTCAGCGGGAACACGATCAGGGCGGCGAGGGCGATCGCCACGGTGGCGGCGCTGTAGAGCACTGTCCGCCCGGCGGTGGCCATCGTGACGCGCACGGCCGCGACGCCGGGGCCGCTGCGTTCGAGCTCCTCCCGATAGCGGGTGAGCAAGAACAGCGTGTAGTCGATGGCGAGGCCCAGCCCGAGCCCGATCACCAGGTTCAGCGAGAAGATCGACAGGCCCTTGACCTCGTTGACGGCGCGCAGCGCGAGGAACGTGCCGAAGACGGTGACCACGCCCACGGCGAGCGGCAGCAGCGTCGCGCGCCACCCGCGGAAGAAGGCGAGCGACAGGAGCAGCAGGAGGGGGAGAGCGAACAGCTCGGCGCGCCCGAGGTCCTTGGAGACCTGGTCGCCGAGCTGCCGGTCGGCGACCAGCTCGCCGCCGAGCGTAACGTCGCCCGCGTCCCCGAAGCGTGCGTCGAGCATGGAGAGCACGCGGTCGTCGTCGGCGCCGGGAGCGAGCGTGGCCGCCACGTAGGCGGAGCCGCCGTCGATCGACGTCTGGGGGTCGGAGACCGCCACTACTCCGGGCACGGCGGCCAGCTCGGCGGCGACCTCCCGGACGCGCGGCTCGCCGGCCGGGTCGACGAGCGCGACGACGGCCGGCGCGGAGTCGCTCCCGGTGGCGCGCTCGATCGCGTCGTGGGCGCGGGTCGACTCGGCGTCCGCCGCCACGAAGCCGCCGCCGTCCCGCAGGGCGCCGAAGACGGGCGAGCCGAAGACGATCGCCACGAGCAGGAAGGCGAGCGCGCCGAGAAGGACGCGGCGGGGCCGAGCGGCGATGCGTGAGGTGAGCGAGCGAGGCATGGCGGCCCTCCGGACGGCAACCAGGGGAACGCATGTTAATGTACACATGTAAATGTACTGCTGTCAACTATCGCGCTAGCGTGTGGCGCGATGGCCGCCGCCCCGCAACCCGAGCGCACGCCCCGCGGGCAGGGCGAGCTGCTGCGCAGCCGGCTGATCGACGCGGCGGAGGCGATCGTCGCCGAGCAGGGTGACCCGGCGCACGCGACGATCCGCGCGGTGACGCGGCGGGCCGGCGTCTCGCCGACTGCCTTCTACCTGCACTTCGCGAGCCGCGAGGAGCTGCTCACGGCGCTGCGCGCCCGCGGCTTCGAGGAGTTCCGCGCGTGCCTCGCCGCGGGCGTGGCGGCCGCCGGACCCGAACCGTTCGATCGCCTCCACGGCGCCGGGCGCGCCTACCTGCGCTTCGCCCGCGAGCGCCCCAACGTCTACGGGCTGATCTTCCCGCGCCACGAGCCGGACGATCGCGTCGGCCTGGCGTCGTTCGAGGATCTGAAGGGGCTGGTGGCGGCGTGCGCGGAGCAGGCCGGCGTCGCGGATGCCGACGTGGAGACGCTCGCCGTCGGCATCTGGAGCGGGATCCACGGCTACGCGATGCTCGGCCGGGCCGGCAAGAACGTCCGCTGGCCCGACGACGACGAATTCGTCGGGCTGCTGGCCCGGGCCTGGCTGGGCGCGGCCCGCTGAGCGTCAGCCGAGCGAGCGCCCGTACTGGCGCTCGTAGTACTCGCGGTAGTCGCCGGAGCGGATCGGCTCCCACCACCAGGCGTTGTCGCGATACCAGGCGACGGTCCGCTCCAGGCCGTCGGCGAAGCGCACCTGCGCCTCCCAGCCGAGCGCCCGCACCTTCTCCGAGCCGAGCGAGTAGCGGCGGTCGTGGCCGGGCCGGTCGGCGACGTACTCGACGATCGACGGGTCGGCGCCGGTCTGCTCGACGATCCGCTGGACGACCTCGATGTTCGGGCACTCGTCCGGGCCGCCGACGTTGTAGGCCTCGCCCGGCACGCCGTGGGCGAGCACGTGTCCGATGCCCCGGCCGAAGTCCTCGACGTAGAGCCAGTTGCGGACCTGCATGCCGTCGCCGTAGACCGGCAGCTTGTCGCCGTGCATCGCGTTGAGCACCATCAGCGGGATCAGCTTCTCCGGGTACTGGAACGGCCCGTAGTTGTTGGAGCCCCGGCAGATCAGCGTCTCCAGCCCGTAGGTGTGGAAGTAGCTGGAGACGAGCAGGTCGGCGCCCGCCTTCGAGGCGCTGTACGGGCTCGACGGCTGGATCGGCGACTCCTCGGTGAACGAGCCCTCCTCGATCGAGCCGTAGACCTCGTCGGTGGAGATCTGGACGTAGCGTGCGACCTCGTGCCGGCGCGCCGCCTCCAGCAGCTCGTAGGTGCCCTGGCCGTTGGTGCGCACGAACGCGTCCGGCTCGGCGATCGAGCGGTCCACGTGCGTCTCCGCCGCGAAGTTCACGATCGCGTCGACCCCGTCGCCGATCGCCCGGGCGACCGCCTCGGGGTCCTCGATGGCGCCCACCACGAGCTCGGCCTCCGGGAGGTCCTGGAGGTTCTCGCGCCGGCCGGCGTAGGTGAGCTTGTCGAGCACGACCACCTCGTCGCGGTGCTCACGCACGCGCAGACGCACGAAGTTCGAGCCGATGAACCCGGCCCCGCCGCAGACGAGCAGCCTCATGACGTCCTCACTGTCCTCTCCGCGAGGTGGCCGGCGAGCCCGTCCTGCCAGCGCGGCAGCACGATCGGGTCGCGACGCTCGCTTCCCAGCACGCTGTAGGACGGCCGCGGAGCCGGGCGCTTGAACGCGTCGCTCGTCGTCGGCAGCACGCGGCAGCTCACCCCCGCTTGGTCGAAGGTCTCCAGCGCCAGCTCGTTCCAGGAGCAGGCGCCCGTTCCGGCGATGTGGTGTACGCCGAAGTCCTCGCGCTCGGCGAGCTCGATGAGCGCGTCGGCCAGGTGCCCGGTCCAGGTCGGCGAGCCGACCTGGTCGGTGACGACGCTGACCTCGTCGCGCTCCGCGCCGAGGCGCAGCATCGTGTCGACGAAGTTCGCTCCGCCGACGCCGAACACCCACGCCGTGCGCACGATCACGTGGCGGGGCGTCGCGTCCGCGACCTGCTC
Organism: Solirubrobacteraceae bacterium; assembly: GCA_024710825.1. Taxonomy (GTDB): domain Bacteria; phylum Actinomycetota; class Thermoleophilia; order Solirubrobacterales; family Solirubrobacteraceae; genus Capillimicrobium. The sequence goes on along the minus strand of JANJUA010000059.1, from coordinate 8,955 downwards.
CTCGCCGCGCAGCTTGCTGAGGCCGTAGACCGATTGGGGGTCGACCGGGTCGGACTCGACCCAGGGCTCGTCCTTGACGCCGTTGAAGACGTAGTCGGTCGAGACGTGCACGACCTTGGCGCCGACGTCCGCGGCGGCACGAGCGACGTTGCCGGCGCCGGCGGCGTTGACCGCCATCGCGCCATCGCGGTCGACCTCGGCCCCGTCGACGTCGGTCCACGCCGCGCAGTTGACCACGGCGTCGGGCGCGAAGGCCTCGAACGCGGCGCGGCACGCCTCGGGATCGGTGACGTCGAGGTCGGCGCGGGCGTGGCCGGCGACCTCGTGGCCGAGCTCGACGGCCCGGGCGCAGACGCGGTGGCCGAGCATCCCCCCGGCGCCGGTGACGAGCAAGCGCATCGACGACCTCCTAGAGAATGCCGATCTCGGAGTTGTCGCCCACCATGAAGCGGTAGGCGCGCGGCTGACGGCCCTCGTCGCGCGAGATCGTCACGTTGCGACCGAGCAGCGACGACTCCATCCGCCCCGCGAGATGGCGCACCTTCGCGCCCGCGAGCAGGATGGAGTGCTCGATCTCGGCCTGCTCGACGACGCAGTCCTCCGCGATCGCGCTGTACGGCCCGACATAGCAGTCGACGAGCCGCGTCCCGGCCCCGATGATCGCGGGACCGCGGACCGCGCTGCGCTCGAGCACCGCGCCCGGCTCGATCACGACGCGCCCCTCGACGGTCGAGTCGATCAGCTCGCCCTCCACCCGCGTCTCGAGGTTGTCGAGGATCAGGCGGTTGGCCTCCAGCATGTCGTCGAGTCGGCCGGTGTCCTTCCACCAGCCCTCCACGATGTGGGGCTCCACGCGCGCGCCCTGGTCGACGAGGTGCTGGATCGCGTCGGTGATCTCCAGCTCGCCGCGCGCGGAGGGCTCGATCGCGCGGGCGGCGCCGTGGATGCGGGGCGAGAACAGGTAGACGCCGACGAGCGCGAGGTTCGTCCGCGGCTCGGGCGGCTTCTCGGCCAGCGCGACGACCCGGTCGCCGTCGAGCTCGGCGACTCCGAAGTGCTCCGGATCGGGGACCGGCGTCAGGAGGATGAGCGCCTCGGGGTCGTTGACCTCGAAGGCGCGCACGAGCTCCGTGATGCCGCCCTGGAGGAGGTTGTCGCCGAGGTACATGACGAACGGGTCGGCGCCGAGGAACGGCTCGGCGGTGAGCACCGCGTGCGCCAGGCCGGCCGGCTCGTCCTGCACGACGTAGGTGATGTCGACGCCGAACCGGGAGCCGTCGCCGGCGGCGGCGCGGATCTCGTCGCCGGTCTCCGGCGCGATGATGATCCCGACCTCCTCGATGCCGGCGGCGGCCATCGCCTCGATGCCGTAGAACAGCACCGGCTTGTTCGCGACCGGGACGAGCTGCTTGGCGCTCGTGTGCGTGATCGGCCGCAGGCGCGTGCCCTTGCCGCCCGAGAGGATGAGGCCCTTCAGCGCCATCTAGTACGTCCCTCCGAGCTTGCGGTGGTCCCAGCTCACGCGCGAGCGCTCGACGAAGCGCAGGCCGATGCGCTTGGGCGCCTGCGCGGCGACCATCGCCCGGGTGGCGTCGTCGATCGACCCGCCGCCGTAACGGGTGAAGAGCTCCGCGCCGAGCGCTTCGACAGCGGTGCCGTCGCGCACGATCTCCACGTCCGTCTCGAACATGACGCCGCGCAGCAGGTGGTACTCGGTGCCCGCCTCGACCTGGAGGGTCGCGCGCGCGTCGCGCTCGAGGTTGCGGGCCTTCTGCGACTTGGCGTACGTCCACGCCCACAGCTCGTCGTCGCGGCGCACGTACCAGAGCGGCATCAGGTGCGGCCACCCGCGCAGGCCGTTGGTGGCGCAGGTGACCGTGCGCTGCTCGTCGAGGAAGGCGCGCACCTCGTCGTCGGACATGCGGATCTGGTCGCGGCGGCTCATGGCAGCCCGGGAGGCTAGTGGTTCGATTACCACCCGACGATCCTCAGCGCAGGGACGGCGCGAGCCGCGACACCGCGGCGCGCACGGCCTCGCGCGCGTCTTCGGGCTCGAGCACGACCGCGTCGCCAGCCTCCTTGAGCACCTCGCGCACGAGCCAGTCGGTCCCGGCGAAGCTCAGCTCGACGACGAGCGCGCCGTCGGCGAGCTCTTCGGCGACCCGATGCTCCTCGCGCGCCCAGCGGGCGCGCTCGGGTGCCATCCACACACGAGCGGAGCGCGACGCCGGCACCTCGCCGGTGCGCAGCCAGCCCTCGACCTCGGCGGCGGGGTCGACCTCCGGGCGCGGCTCGTAGGTGGCGTCCAGCACCTCCGCCTGCTTGACGCGGTCGAGCCGGAAGTGGCGCATGCCCTCCGCGGTCGGGTCGTAGGAGGCGACGTACCAGCCCTCGCGCCCGTTCGTCAGCGCGTACGGCTCGACGGTGCGGCGCGAGAACTCGTCCTCGTTCGCCTTGTAGTACTCGAGCGCGAGCAGGCGCCGGCCGGCGATCGCCCGCGAGACGACCGCGGCGACCTCCGAGTCGTCGCCGCCCCCGGTCGCGATCTGGAGGCCCGTCTCGGTCGGGTCCTCGCCGAGCGCGGCGACGATCTTCTCGCGCGCGGAGCCCAGCGAGCCCTCGGGGATGTGCTCGCCGATGAGGTCGATGGCCGCGACGAGCGCCTTGGCCTCGACCGGCAGCAGCCGGGCGGGGCGCGCGAAGTTGTCGGAGTACGGCTCGGGATCGACCTCGATCTCGCCGTTGTCGAGCAGCTCGGCGTAGAGCACGTAAGAGCCACCGCCGAAGTTGACGACGTTGAGGACGTTGATGTCCTCGCGCAGCTCCGCATCGGAGACCTGGAGCAGCTCCGCGACGTCGTCCTTGGGCAGCCGGCGGCCGGCGCGGCCCGCCTCGATCAGCACGGAGGCGAGCGTGACCAGGCGGGCGAAGCGCTCGGGGCGGATCGCGGCCTCGCGGCGGCTCGAGCCGCCGTCGTCGCCCTCCAGCGCGCCGGGCGCCGGGCGCCGCACCGGCGCGGCCGTCTCGAACGACCCCTCGTGGCGCTCGGCGACGAGCGCGGCGCGACGGGCGACCTCGTCGGCGAGCTCCGGCGGACCGAGCACCCGCGCGTGCTCGCCGAGCCCGAGCACCCAGGCGGCCACCAGTCGCGAGACCGCGTAGTCGGTGCAGAGGACGATCGCGCCGTCCTCGGCGGGGCGGGTGGAGCCGAAGCGCCCGAAGTGGCGCTCGACCTGCCAGGCGATCCGCTCGGAGACCCACACCTCGGCGGTGCCCTCGACGTCGCCGAACTGCCAGACGGCGCGGTTGGCGTAGGGCCGCGGGTCGAAGTCCGCGGGGCGCTTGAAGTCGTGCTCGGCCTTCGTCGCGTAGGCGACCTTCCCACGGATGCGCGACAGCCGGAACACCCGGATGGCGTCGCGCTCGTGCGAGCGGCCCAGGAGGTAGAACTGCCCGCCCTGGAAGAGCAGGTGGTACGGGTCGACCTTGCGGCGGCCGACCTCGTCGCGCTGCATCGTGTAGTAGTCGAAGACGACGGTCTTGTGGCGGAAGATCGCCGTCTCGATCTTCGCCAGGCGCTGTGAGAGCTCGTGGCCGCCCGCGCTCGCCGTCATGCCCAGCGCGACGCCGCTCTGGTCCGGGGCGCGCAGCGGGCTCGGGCGCCCCCAGGAGATCTGCTGGAGCGCGAGCCGCAGCGGCTCGGCGTAGGCGAACTCGCCGTCGAGCAGCGAGAGCGCGGTCTGCAGTGCCGCCAGCTCGCCGTCGGAGAAGGCGATCGCGGGCAGGTGGAAGTTCTCGGGCCGCAGCGAGTAGTTCTCCTGCTCGGCGATCCCGTCGGCGGGCTTGTCGACGGTCAGCGCGATGCCGAGCGAATCCAGCTCGGCACGGTCGGCGTAGAAGCGCCGGGCGAAGGCGTCCTCGTTCATCCCGCTGTAGCCCTCGACGTCCCGACGGATCTCCGTCGCGGTGACCGGACGCCGCTCCGCCATGAGGTATGAGATGAGGGAGAGCTGACGGATCAGCTTCTCGGTGTCCTTCGCCATAGACAGGAGAACGATAGGCCCCTCGGCGTCCGAGCGCCCAACGATCTCCGCGCAGTTTCCGGGTATCGTCGCGCCTCCGTGACGCGCCTGGCGATCGTCGACGACCACGAGGCCCTCCGCGAGGGTCTGGAGCGCCTGCTCGCAGGCGGCGCGCTCGAGGTGGTCGGGACGGCCGGCAACGCCGCCGCCGCCCTGGACCTCGTCGAGCATGCCCGGCCGGACGTGGCGCTGGTCGACACCGGGCTGCCGGACGGGTCGGGAGTCGACCTGACGCGCCGACTGCTCGAGCTCCGCCCGGAGCTGCGGATCGTGCTCTACACGGGCGAGACCGACGCCGAGCTGCTCTACGCGGGCCTGGAGTCGGGCGCCTGCGGCTACGCGTTGAAGGCGGGGTCCACGCGGGAGCTCGCCGCCGCGATCGAGCGGGTGGCGGCGGGCGGGACGTACGTGGACCCGCGCCTCGATCGGGTGCTGCGGTCGGCCCGGTCGGCCGCGCGGGTGCCCCAGCTGTCGCCGCGCGAGCGCCAGGTCATGCACCTCATGGCCGAGGGGCTGACCGCCGACGGCGTCGGCGCGCAGCTGGGCGTGTCGGTCGAGACCGTCCGCACCCACGTCCGCAACGCGATCCGCAAGCTCCAGGCGCGCAACCGCGTCAACGCCATCGCCATCGCTCTGGAGCGCGGCGAGATCGCTCTGGACCCGCGCTCGGAGCGTTGAGGCTCACCCGGCGGCCAGCCGGGCCTGGTCGGCGGCGAGATCGGGCGACGCGCCGGGCATCGCCTCGCGCGGCAGGCGGAACGCGGTGGCCAGCCCCACGAGGGCGACCGCGGCGAGGACGATCATCGCGAGCACGTAGGTGTCGTTGCCGGAGGCGAGGTCGGACACGAGGATCGTCCCGGCGATCGCGGTGCCGAACGAGGACCCGAGGTTCGACACGCTGCGCGAGAGCCCGGAGATCTCGCCCTGGCGCTCCTCCGGGAAGCTGGATTGCACGACGTTCACCGACGGCGTGAGCATCACGCCCAGGCCCGTCCCGATCAGGAACAGGCCGGGCGCGCAGGCGACCACGCGTGACGACGCGCCGACCAGCGCGAGCAGCGTCGCGATGCCCACCGCGACGATCGCGAAGCCGGCCATGATGAGGCCCCGCTGGGAGCGGCGCTCGGCGAGGCGCTGGGCGGCCAGCGAGGAGATCAGCACCCCGGCGGTCGCCGCGGTGAAGATGACCCCGGTCTCGACCGCGTTGTAGCCGCGGACCGTCTGGAGGAACACGGCGACGACGAACGAGACGCCCATCAGCAGCAGCCACTGCAGGTTCTGGGTGACGAGCGCCAGGTTCGAGGTGCGGTTGCGGAACAGCGCGAGCGAGAGCAGCGGCTCTCGGCCCGCGCGCTCCCGGCGGCGGCAGTGGAGGAAGAACCAGGCCAGGGACGCGGCGCCGGCGGCCAGCAGCGCGACCATCAGCGCGCCGTCGCTGTCCGCCTGGAGGATGCCGAACACCATGAGTAGCATCCCGATCGCCGACAGCACCGCGCCGGCGGCGTCGAACGGGCGCTCCGGATCGGCCGGCAGGGGATCCTCGACCGCGCGCCGGCTGAGCAGGACGATGGCGGCGATGACCAGCGCCTGGAAGACGAACGCCGCGCGCCAGCTGATCGCGCTGGTGATGACCCCGCCGATCAGGGGTCCCGCCGCCGCGCCGACGCCGCCCATCCCGCTGATGAGCCCGAACGCCCGGGCCCGTGACGCGAGGTCGGTGAAGTGCAGGGTGGTCAGGATGTAGACCGGCGGGATCAGCAGGGCGGTGCCCACGCCCTCGAGGATCGAGTTGCCGACCATGAGCACGCCGAGGCCGGGCGCGATCGCGCTGACGAGCGCGCCGATCCCGTACAGCACGAGCCCCGCGGTGAAGCATCGCTTGCGGCCCCAGCGGTCGGTCAGCTTGCTGCACGGGATCATCAGAACCGCCATCACGACGAGGAACAGCGTGATCGTCGCCTGCACCCCCTGGACGGTCGTGTCCAGGTCCTCCGTGATGTCGTTGATCATCACGTTCATGTTCGATCCCGCGAAGCTGCAGATGAACTGCGCGAGCGCGAGCGGGGCGAGGAAGCTCGTGCGCATGGCGCAAGGATCCGGACGTCGCCTGCGGCGGGCAAGGGTGCGAGCACGGGTCGGCGCGGAAGGCGCGCACGACCTTCGGCCGGATCAGGCGGCGGCTGCGGCGGGCGCCGAGCCGGACGCGCGGCCGGCGGCGAAGTAGGCGCCGGAGCCGAGCGCGCGATCGTAGGCGCTCCAGCGCTCGCCCTCGGGCAGCTCCTTCTCGAGCCGGTCGAAGGCGCCCAGCCGGCCGCCGAGGTTGTCGACGAAGTGCACGAGCGTGGCCTCGCGCGTGCAGGGGACGACCGGGGAGCCGTGTTGAAGCGATCCGTGGTGGCTGAGGATCACGTGCAGGACCGCCTCGGCGCGCTCGGCCGGGAAGCCCTCGATCGCCTCGATCGCCCGGCGGACGCGGGTGTAGCCGAGGACGATCTCGCCCTGGAGCCGTCCCGCGTCGGTCATCTCGATGCGCAGCCCGTCGCTGGCGTACGCCTCGAGCTTGCCGACGTCGTGCAGGATCGCGCCCGTCACCGCGACGTCGTGGTCGATGCCGGGGAACGTCGCGCTCATGGCGTGGACCGCCTGGCCGACCGTCAGCGAGTGCTCGAGCAGCCCGTGCGCGTAGGCCTGGTGGTAGAGCTTGGCCGCGGGCGCGTCGCGGAACGCGGGCCAGGTCGGCGCGTGGGGGCCCACGATGGCGTCGAGCAGAGCGCCCAGATGCGGGTTGCGCACCGTGGCGACGAGCTCGCGCAGCTCGGACTCCATCGCCTCCGCGGGCCGCGGCGGGCCGGCGAGCAGGTCCGCGGGGTCGAAGCTGCCCTCCGCCGGCGCACGCAGGGCGCGGACCGTGATCTCGCCGCCGTCGCAGCGCCCGATCACGCGCACCGGCTGCCCGCGGCGGATGTGCCGGCGCAGCTCCGCCACGCCGTCCCAGATCGTGGCGGCCATGACGCCCGTGCGGTCGCCGAGTCCCAGTCTGAGGAACTCGCCGCCGTCGCGCTTGTGGCAGGACTCGACCTCCCGCACGAGGAGCACCTGGTCGATCTCGCAGCCGTCGGACAGCTCACATACGAGCATGCCGGGAACGTAGACGTGCGCGCGGACGAATCCGCCATGGGGGTAGGTTCCCCGTTGCATGGATCGCACCGCGATCGTCACCGGGGGCACCGGCGGGCTCGGCTCGGCGGTGACGCAGGGATTCCTTGCCGAGGGCTGGCGCGTCGTCGTGCCGTGGGTCTCCCCCGGGGAGGTCGACCGCCTCGCGCCCCACGACCGCCTCGTGCTGCTGGAGGCCGACCTGTTCGACGAGGAGTCGGTCGCCGACGTCGTCGCCGCCGCCACGGCGCAGCCCGGCGCGCCGCTCGGCGCCGTGGTCAACCTCGTCGGCGGCTTCGCCGAGGGCGGCCGTGTGCACGAGACCCCGGTCGACGAGTTCGAGGCCCAGTTCCGCCTGAACCTGCGCCCGACCTACCTGGTGACCGCCGCGGCGCTGCCGCACCTGCTCTCGCGCGGCGCCGGCGCGATCGTCTGCGTATCCACGCGCGCCGCGGTCCGCCCGTTCGCCGGCGCGGCCGGCTACATCGCCTCCAAGGCGGCCGTGCTCGCCTTCGTCGACGCCCTCTCCGCCGAGTACCGCAAGGACGGCGTCCGGGCGAACGCGATCCTGCCCAGCATCATCGACACGCCCGGCAACCGGGCCGCCAACCCCGACGGCGACCACGACGCCTGGGTCAAGCCAGAGGAGATCGCCGCCGTGATCCGGTTTCTGTGCTCCGACGACGCGGCGCCCACCAGCGGCGCCCACCTCCCCGTCTATGGCCGCGCTTAGGGGAGGCATCGATCTCGGCGGGACGAAGGTCCAGGCCATCGTCGCCGACGAGCAGCACCGGGTCGTCGGGCAGGCCCGGCGCCCCACGCCCACGACGGGCGGCCCGGAGGACGTCATCGCCGTCCTGGCGGATGCGCAGCGCGAGGCGGCCGAGCAGGCCGGCGTGGCCACCTCGGAGCTCGCGGGCGTCGGGCTCGGCTCCCCGGGCGACGTCGATGCGGGCGCCGGCACCGTGGCGCAGGCGGGCAACCTGCCGAGCTGGCAGGACGCGGTGCCGGTCGGAGACCTGCTCGGCGCCTCGCTCGGCACGAAGGTGTCGATCGGCAACGACGTCTCGGTCGCCACGGCCGCCGAGTTCGAGATCGGCGCCGGGCGGCCGTACTCGTCGCTGCTCGGCGTCTTCTGGGGAACCGGCGTCGGCGGCGGGCTGATCCTCGACGGCCGCGAGTGGGAGGGCCGTGGGGCCGCGGGCGAGATCGGCCACATGGTGGTCAAGCGCAACGGGGCGCTGTGTCCGTGCGGCCGGCGCGGCTGCATGGAGGCCTACGCGGGGCGCAAGGCGATGGAGGCCGAGGCGCGCCGGCGCCACGACCACGGCGAGCACACGCACCTGTTCAAGATCATGCGCGAGCGGGGCCGCGACCGGCTGACGTCCGGGATCTGGGAGCGGGCGCTGCACCACGGCGACAAGCTCGCCAAGGACCTCTTCGACCGCGCGTACGAGGCGCTGGGCGCGGGGGTCGCGTCGGCGGTGAACCTGCTGGACGTCGAGGCGGTCGTCCTCGGGGGTGGGCTCGGCGTGCGCTTCGGCGACGCCGCCGCGGAGCGGCTGCTCGACGCGATGCGCCCCCATCTCTTCAACGACGACCGTCCCCCGGCGGTGGCGGGGGGGGGGCGGGGCGGCGAGGGCGGCGCGCGGGGCGGCCCGCGGGGCGCGAGGCGCCGCGAGCGCGGTGGCTGGGTCCGGGAGGGGGGGGGAAGGGG
>JANJUA010000055.1 GCA_024710825.1 Solirubrobacteraceae bacterium | reverse complement strand
TCGACCTCCTGCTCGCGCTCGTGCTGCGCGAGGAGGTCGACCTGCTGGAGGTCCCGCTGGCCGACGTCGTGCTCGCCTACCTCGACCATCTGGAGGCCCGTGGCGAGCTCGATCTCGAGCAGGCGACCGAGTTCCTGGTGCTCGTAGCGGCGCTGCTGGAGCTGAAGTCGAGGCTCATGCTTCCGCGCGGGGAGGAGGAGCTGCTCGAGCTGGATCCCGGAGAGGCGGCCGAGGAGCTGCTGGCCCGGATGCTCGAGGCGATGCGCTACCGGGCGGCGGCGGCCGACCTGCGCGAGCGCCTCGACTCCCAGGACGGCATCCGCTACCGCTCCGCGCCGCCGCCGTCGTGGCTCAAGCGGCCGCAGATGGAGGAGCTCGAGGCCGTCTACGAGCCGGCGCGGCTGGGCACGGCGCTCGCCGCCCTGCTGCGCGAGCCGCCGAAGGTCGACCTGCGCCACGTCACCGTGCCCACCGTCACGGTCGCCGATCGGCTGGGCGTGCTGCGCCGCCTGCTGCGTCGCGGCGCGACCTCGTTCGACCAAGCCGTGGAGGGCGCCGACCGGGTCACGGTCGCCGTCACGGTCTGGGCGCTGCTGGAGCTCTACAAGCGCGGCGAGGCGACGTGGGAGCAGGACGAGCCCTTCGGCGACATCGCGATCGTGCCGACCGAGCCGGAGCCCGCGGTGGCCCTCCGCGCGGTCGCGGCGCGAGCGAGGGCGCTGGCCGGATGAGCGAGCTGGCGCGCATCGTCGAGGCCCTGCTGTTCCTCTCGCCCGAGCCGGTCAGCCTCGAGGACCTCGCGGGCGCCGCGGACGCCTGGCCCGACGAGGTCGGCGCCGCCGTGGACGAGCTGCGCGCCGCCTATGCCGAGGGCGAGCGCGGCCTGATCCTCAAGGAGGTCGCCGGCGGCCTCACGCTCGCCACCGACCCGGTCGCCGAGGCCGCCGCCAAGCGGCTGCTGGCCCGCCCCCGCACCCCGCCGCTCACGCCCGCGCAGTCGGAGGCGCTGGCGATCGTCGCCTACCTGCAGCCGGTGTCGCGCCCGGAGATGGCGCGCATCCGCGGCGTCTCGTCGGACTCGGCCACCCAGACGCTGCTCGAGCGCGGCCTCATCGAGGAGTCCGGGCGCTCCCAGTTCGGCGCGGTGCTGTACCGCACGACGGCGCTGTTCCTCAAGCTCTTCGGCCTGACGTCGCTCGACGACCTGCCCGACGCCGCGCAGTGGGATCCCAGCCCCGAGGAGGCCGCGGACCTGCGCGAGCGGCTGCTCAAGGCAGGCGAGCAGCGGGCGCCGGCCGCCTGAGCGCGGCCAGCGCCGCGCCGACGAGGAACGCGGCGCACAGCAGCAGCCCGCCGCGCAGCGCGGTCGTCTCCGAGGCGCCCTCGGCCAGCGCCCCGAACACCGTGCCGACGAGCGCCACCCCGAGCGCGCCGCCGACCTGCCGCGCGAGCTGGTTGACCGCGGCCGCGTCGCCGGCCTTCGCGGCCCCGAGGTCGTCGAGGATGAGCTGCGTGGCCGGGCCGATCGTCAGCCCGAGGCCCAGCCCGTAGAGCAGCGCGCCGGCGCCGGCGGGCAGCGGCGTGGAGCCGGGGGAGAGCGCGACGAGCGGCGTGAGCCCCGCCGCGGTGGCGAGCAGGCCGACCGCCAGCGCGCGGCGCGGCCCGACCCGGACGGTGACCCGCCGGGCGACCTGCGACGTGATCGAGAGGCCCACACCGACCGGCGCCAACAGGAGCCCGGCCGCCAGCGGCGACGCTCCCTGGACCTGCTGGAGGTACTGGGGGACGAGGAACAGCATCCCCATGAACGACCCGTACAGCGCGAGGATCGCGGCGGCGCCCGCGAGCACGTCCGGCCGCGGCACGACCCGCACGTCCAGCAGCGGATGGCGGCGGCGCAGCTCGAGGGCCACGAACCCGGCGCAGCCGGCCAGGCCGCAGACGATCGCCGCGACGACGGCCGGATGCCCCCAGCCCCGCGCCCGGCCCTCGATGAGCGCGAAGACGACTCCGCCGAGCGCGACGATCGAGAGCGCCGCGCCGGCGAGGTCCAGTGGGGGCGCGCCCGGCCGGCGTGACTCGGGCAGCAGGAAGCGGCCCGCGGGCACCGCGACGAGCGCCACCGGCACGTTGACGAGGAACACCCACGGCCAGCCGGCGAGGTCGACGAGCGCGCCGCCGATGATCGGCCCCAGCGCCATTCCGAGGCCGGCGATCCCCGCCCAGATGGCGAGCGCCCGCGGCCGCTCCGCGGGCGGGAACATGACCGAGAGCAGCGACAGCGCGGGCGGCAGCATGCAGGCGATGGACGCGCCCATCAGCGCCCGCGCGCCGATGAGCTGCTCGGGGGTGGAGGCGATCGCGGCGAGCACCGACGTCGCGGCGAACGCGGCGAAGCCGCCGAGGAAGACGGCGCGGCGGCCGTAGCGATCGGCGAGGCCGCTGCCGACGAGCAGCAGCCCGGCGAGCGCGACCAGGAACGCGTCGATCACCCACTGGAGCTCGTTGAGCCGCGCGTGGAGGTCGGCGGCGATGTCGGGCAGCGCGACGTTGACGATCGTCGCGTCGACCGCGCTGACGAACATCGCGCCGGCGATCACCCAGAGGCCGAGCCAGCGACGCGGGTCGACGTGCGGCTCGGTGTCGCTGGGCGGCGTGTGCTCCGGATGCAGCGGCGGATGCTCCATCGCGGGGTGCGAGCCTAACCGCGCCGCGTGACCGGATCGCGCCAGGCGCGGGCCGGACCGTCGCGTGGCGGACGTCGAGCCGTCAGGTCGCGCGCCGCGTGCCGGGCCCGCATGCCGCGCGACGGGCGGCCGGGCCGGTCAGGCCGCGGGGCGGACGCCGAGCCCGTTGACGGCCAGCGCCGGCACCGCCACGCTGCCGTC
>JANJUA010000437.1 GCA_024710825.1 Solirubrobacteraceae bacterium | reverse complement strand
CCGCCCGGTTCTCGCGCCCGACCTGCGCGGCCACGGCCGCGAGCACGCGCGGCGCCCGATCGACACGGCCGCGCTCGTCGCCGACGTGCTCGACCTCGCGCCGCCGCGCTTCGCGCTCGCCGGCTACTCGATGGGCGGGCGCCTGGCGCTCCACGTGGCGCTCGCGGCGCCGGAGCGGCTGGAGCGTCTCACGCTCGTCTCCGCGACCGCGGGGATCGCGGATCCGCGGGAGGCGTCGGCCCGCCGCCGGGCCGACCGCGAGCTTGCCGACGACCTGGAGCGCGACGGCATCGAGGCGTTCGCGCAGCGCTGGGCGGCGCTGGCGCTGTTCGCCTCCCAGCCGCCCGAGGTCCGGGCGCGCGCTCAGGCCGAGCGCCTCCGCCAGGACCCCGCCGGGCTCGCCGCGTCGCTGCGCGGGTTCGGCACCGGCGCGATGCCGCCGGTCTGGGACCGGCTGACGGAGATCGCCGTGCCCACCTCGGTCCTGGCGGGAGCGCTCGACCGGAAGTTCGTCGCGCTGGGGCAGCGGCTGGCGGGCGGGTTGGCGCGGTCCACGCTCACGATCGTCCCCGCCGCGGGCCACGCGCTCCCGCTCGAGGCGCCGCGCGCGGTCGCGGCGGCGCTGTAGGCGGGTGGCGCCGACGATCGTCCGCCGGGCGCTCAGGCCGCCGCGCCGGACGGCTACGGTGGTCGGCGCCGTGACCGCCACCGCACTGCTCGCCACCCTCGCCGCGCTGCTGCCCCTCGGCGGCGCGCCGGCTTCCGAGCCGCTGCCGCTGCGCCAGGCGGTGGGGCAGCGCATGGTCTACGCCTACGACGGGCTGCGGCCGCCCGCCGCGCTGCGGCGCGCGATCCGGCGCGGCGAGGCGGCCGGGGTGATCCTCTTCGCCCGCAACGTGCGCAGCGCCGCCCAGGTCCGGGCGACGGTCTCCTCGCTGCAGCGGATCCCGCGGCCGGCGGCGCTCGACGCGCCGCTGCTCGTCATGGTCGACCAGGAGGGCGGTCCGGTGCGGCGCCTCGCGGGCGCCCCCGAGCAGAGCGCGGCGCGCACTCCCGGGGAGGCGGCCGCGCGGGCCAACGGACGGGCCGCCGGACGGCTGCTGCGCGGCGCCGGCGTCAACGTCGACCTCGCCCCGGTGGTCGACGTCGCCCGGCCGGGCGCGGCGCTCGCGCGCGAGGGCCGCACCTACGGGCGCTCAGCGACGCGCGTGTCCGCCCTCGCGGGCGCGTTCGCGGAGGGCCTCGGAGAGGAGGGCGTCGCCGCGACGTACAAGCACTTCCCGGGCTTCGGCGCGGCGAGCGTCAACACCGACGACGCTCCCGCGCGGATCGCGACACCGCTCGACGAGCTGCGCGGCGTCGACCTCGCTCCGTACGCCGAGGCGCCCGACGCGGTGGGGCTCGTCATGCTCTCGACGGCGGTCTACCCGGCCCGGGACCCTCGGCCGGCCGCGTTCAGCCGCCGCTGGGCGATGGACGAGCTGCGCGGCCGTCTGGGCTTCGACGGCGTGACGATCACCGACGACCTGATGACCCCGGCGGTCGAGCGCTTCGGCAGCCCGGGGCAGCTCGCGTACTTCGCCGCCAGCGCGGGGGTGGACCTGCCGCTGTTCGCCGGGGACTTCGCGACGGGAGCCCGCGCGTACCGCGGCCTGCTGCGCGCCGCGCGCCGCGGCCGCCTCGACGCCGCGGAGCTCCAGGAGAGCGCTCGCCGCGTGCTGGCGCTGCGCGCCTCGCTGCCCTGACGCGCGCCGGCGCGTGAGGGCTCAGAGGCCCAGGCCGGGCCCGCCGGGGAGGGCGATCGCGCCGTCGCGGACCGCGAGCGCCGCCGGCACCGGCTCGTCGGCGAACGCGTCGAGCGTCGCCAGGCCACACGGCAGGTCGACGCGCAGCGCCGCGGCCGCGTGCACCGCGGCGGCGATGCCCAGGGGGCCGTCGTAGGTCGAGGCGAGGTAGACGTCGGCCCCGGTCGCCCGCACCAGCGACGCCTGCGCCAGCAGCGCCGCGATGCCGCCCGAGCGCGAGATCTTCAGGCACACCGCGTCGGCCACGCTCGCCGTCAGCGCGCCCGGCTCGGCCGCGGTCTCGTCCAGCGCGACGCGAACCGGGACCCGCTCGCGCACCTCCCGCATCTCCGCGACGCCGTGCACCGGCTCCTCGACCAGCTCGAGCCCCGCCGGCGCCAGCACCTCGATCGTCCGCACCGCCTGCTCGACCGTCCACGCCCCGTTGGCGTCCAGCCGCAGCGCCATCGCCGGCCCCGCGGCCGCCCGCACGGCCGCCACGCGGCCCGCGTCGTCGCCGGTTCCGACCTTCAGCTTGACGCAGTCGAAGCCCGCCTGCGCCGCGCGCGCGGCGGCGGACGCCGCACCCGCCCGGTCCAGCGCGCCGATCGTCGCGTTGACGGCCACGCGGCCGAGCACGTCGTCGGCGAGCAGCGTGGCGACGGGCTGGCCCGCGCGCCGCCCCGCCCGGTCCCACAGCGCCAGGTCGAACGCGGCCAGCGCCTGGGGGAGGTCGCATGCGCTCCGGCACGCCTCCAGCAGCTCGCTGCCCGCCACGCGGTCGCCGTCGCGGCGCAGGATCGCGGCGATCGCCTCGACGCCCTCCACGCACTCCTCGACGGAAACGCCGTCGTAGGGCGGCAGCGGCGCCGCCTCCCCGCGGCCGATCGCGCCGTCGGCGCCCTCGATCTCGACCTCCACGAGCGTCCGCGAGCGCAGCTCGCCCCACGCCGTCCGCAGCGGCGCGTCCAGGACCAGCTCCCGCCGACGGACCGAGACGAGCATCACGCCGTCACGTCAGCAGCATCCCCGCCGACAGCAGCACGCAGAAGGCCAGCTGGAGCGCGCCCGTCCCCGCCAGCGCGCCGTTGAGCGATGGACCGTCGGTGCGCCGGCGCACGATCGTCGACAGCCGCAGCGCCACCGGGATCGTCAGCAGCGGCAACAGCACCCACCACGAGAGACCCACCACGAGCGGGATCAACGCGACGTAGGCGAGCGCGAGCATCGCCGAGTACAGCACCCGCGTCCGCGCGCGCCCCAGCCGCACCGCGAGCGTCCGCTTGCCCGCCCGCCGATCGGTCTCGAGGTCGCGGACGTTGTTGACCACGAGGATCGCCGACGCCAGCAGCCCCACCGGGACCGCCGCGGCGAACGCCTCCCACTCCAGCGACTCGACCTGCACGAAGTAGGAGCCCGACACGGCGACCACGCCGAAGAACAGGAAGACGAAGACCTCGCCGAGCCCCTCGTAGCCGTACGGCCGCGGCCCGCCCGTGTAGAGGACGCCCGCGAGGATCGACGCGGCGCCGATCAGCAGCAGCACCGGCCCCGCCTTGACGATGAGGTAGATCCCGCACAGGACCGCCAGCCCGAAGGTCACGTACGTCGCGATGAGCACCTGCCGCGGCGGCACGAGCCCGCCCGCGGTCACGCGCACCGGGCCGAGGCGGTCCTCGGTGTCGGCTCCGCGGCGCGCGTCGGAGTAGTCGTTGGAGAGGTTCGTGCCGACCTGGATGAACAGCGCGGCGAGCAGCGCGGCCAGGAACGCGAGCGGGTCGAACTCGCCCTCGTGGCCGGCCAGCGCGGTGCCGACGAAGACCGGCGCGATCGCGGCGGGCAGCGTCCGCAGCCGCGCCGCCATGAGCCAGATCCGCATCAGGCCCGCCGCGGGAACCGCGAGAAGTCGGGCTTGCGCTTCGCCTTGTACGCCTCGCGGCCCTCCTGCGCCTCCTCGGAGGCGTAGAACAGGAGGTTGGTGTCGTGCGCGAGCTGCTGCAGCCCGGCGTAGCCGTCCTCGTGGGCGTTGAAGCTCGACTTCACCAGGCGCAGGGCGAACGGCGACAGCGCCAGCATCTCCCGGCACCAGGCGACCGTCTCCTCCTCGAGCCGCTCGAGCGGGACGACGGTGTTGACCAGCCCCATCTCGAGCGCCTGGCGCGCGTCGTACTGCCGGCACAGCAGCCAGATCTCCTTGGCCTTCTTGGGGCCGACCAGGTCGCGCAGGACGCTCGCGCCGAAGCCGCCGTCCCAGGAGCCGACCCGCGGACCGGTCTGTCCGAAGATCGCGTTGTCGGCGGCGATCGTCAGGTCGCAGACGAGGTGCAGGACGTGGCCGCCGCCGACCGCGTAGCCCGCGACCATGGCGACGACCGGCTTCGGGAGCCGGCGCATCTGCACCTGGAGGTCGGTGACGTGGAAGCGGCCGACCGCCTCGGGCTCGCCGGGCTCCGTCAGGTAGCCGGTGTCGCCGCGGACGCGCTGGTCGCCGCCGGAGCAGAACGCCAGCGGGCCCTCGCCGGTCAGGACGATCACGCCGACCGAGGGGTCCTCGCGCGCGCGCTCGAACGCGTCGGCGAGCTCCACGAGCGTCTGCGGCCGGAAGGCGTTGCGGACCTCCGGGCGATCGATCGTGAGCTTTGCGATGCCGTCGCCGCTGAGCTCGTAGCGGATGTCGGCGTACTCGCCGGCCGAGGTCCAGTTGACGTCCATGGGGCGCAGGCTACTGTCGATCCCGTGCTCGTCGAGGCGTGGCTGGAGCGTGCCAAGCGGACTCGCCCCGACCGCGAGGCGGTCAACGGCGTCTCCTACGCGGAGCTGCGCTCCCGAGCGGCCGCGGCGGCGGGCGCGCTGCGCGACCGCGGCGCCCGCCCCGGGGACCTCGTCGGCCTGGCCCTGGCGCCGGGCACGGACTTCGTCGTCGCGCTGCACGCGGTGTGGGGCCTCGGCGCCGTCGCGGTCCCCGTCGACCTGAGGTTCGGCGCCGAGGAGCGCGCGCACGTGGTCCGCGGCTGCCGCGTCGTGGTCGACGCGCCGCTCGACGGCGCCGCGCCGGCGCCGCTGTCCGCGCATCACGACCTCGACGCGCCCGCCGCGATCCTCCACACGAGCGGCTCGACCGGCGTGCCCAAGCCCGTCGAGCTGACCTTCGGCAACTGGCTGTGGAGCGCCCTGGGCTCCGGCGTGGCGCTCGGCGTCGATCCGCGGGAGCGCTGGCTGTGCGCGCTTCCGGTCAGCCACGTGGGTGGCCTGAGCATCGTCGTGCGCAGCGCGATCTACGCCACCACCGCGATCGTCCACGAGCGCTTCGAGGCCGAGCGGGTCCTCGCCGCGCTGGACGACGCGACGCTCGTCTCGCTCGTGCCGACGACCCTCGCGCGACTGCTCGACGCGGGGCTGACCGCGCCGCCCCGCCTGCGCACCGTCCTGCTCGGCGGCGCGCCGATCGCCCCCTCGCTCGCCCGCCGCGCCCGCGAGGCGGACGTGCCGGTGACCGAGACCTACGGGCTCACCGAGGCGTGCTCGCAGGTCACCACCGGCGGGGCGCCCCTGTTCTGCACCCGGGTGCGGACGCTCCCCGACGGCGAGATCCTCGTCGAGGGCCCCACGGTGGGGGGCGGCGGCTCGCTGCGCACCGGCGATCTCGGCCGCCTCGACGAGCACGGCCGCCTGCACGTGACCGGGCGCAAGGCGGACACGATCGTCACCGGCGGCGAGAACGTCGCGCCGACCGAGGTCGAGGTGGTGCTGGCCGAGCACCCGCGCGTGGCGGAGGCCGCCGTCCACGGGCGCCCCGACCCGGAGTGGGGGGAGGCGGTGGTCGCGACCGTCGTCGCGCGCGACGGGGACGTCGGCGAGGCGGAGCTGCGCGAGTGGGTCGCCGCGCGGCTGGCGCCCTACAAGGTGCCCAAGTCGATCGCGTTCGCCGACGCGCTGCCGCGCACCCGCTCGGGCAAGCTCCTGCGCCGCGCGCTGTGACGCGGGCCCCCCTTGGGCTCTAGGAGGGTGTCAAAGAAGTAAGGTGGCGTCCGGCCGGCTCGGGAGGATGTGGGCATGGCGATTG
>JANJUA010000424.1 GCA_024710825.1 Solirubrobacteraceae bacterium | reverse complement strand
CCCAAGGCCCCGCGCCGCCGCTACGCCGGCCAGCCTCCGCGCAGCCCCGCCGGCCCGCCCGCCCGCCGGCGCCGCAGCTGGGGCGGCCGGATCCTCGCCGTGCTGGTGATCGTCCTGGCGATCGTCGTCCTCTGGTTCCTCTTCAGCCTCTTCCAGCCCGGCAAGGGCGAGGGGGAGGGCAGGGTGCCCGTCACGATCCCCAACGGCGCCACCGCCCGCGAGATCGGCGACCTCCTCGCCGAGAAGGGCGTCGTCTCCTCCGGCTTCTTCTTCGACCTGCGCGCCCGCATCAACGGCAAGCGCGACGATCTCAAGGCCGGCAAGTACGTGCTCGCCGCGGACATGAGCTACGGCGCCGCCTTCGAGAAGCTGAGCGCCCAGCCGGAGGCCGAGCCGACGGTCCGCATCACGATCCCCGAGGGCCGCTCGATCCGCGAGGCCGCACGGACCGTCGGGGAGTCGGCGGTGCAGGGCAGCTACGTGCGCGCGGTGCGCACCCACAAGGGCTTCAGGCCCCAGCGCTACGGCGCGCCGAAGAGCGTCGACACGCTCGAGGGCTTCCTCTTCCCCGCCACCTACGAGCTCCAGGCCTCGAAGGCGAACGCCCGGCGGCTGGTCGCCGCTCAGCTCGAGGCGTTCGAGCAGAACTTCGCCGAGGTGAGCCTCCGCGCCGCCAAGCGCGCGAACCTCACGCCCTACGACGTCCTCATCATCGCCTCGATGGTCGAGCGGGAGGCGCAGGTCGCCAAGGAGCGCCGCCTGATCTCCGCGGTCATCTACAACCGCCTGAAGGACGGCATGGCGCTCGGCATCGACGCCACCACCCGCTACGAGCTCGACGAGTGGAGCCGCCCGCTGCGGGTCTCCGAGCTCGAGGCCGACACGCCCTACAACACCCGCACGAACACCGGCCTACCGCCGACCCCGATCGGCAGCCCGGGCCTCGCCTCGATCGAGGCGGCCGCGAACCCGGCGGACGTCGACCACCTCTTCTACGTCGTCAAGCCCGGCACCTGCGGCGAGCACGAGTTCTCCTCCTCCGACGCCGAGTTCCAGCGCGACGTCGCCGCCTACGAGGCCGCCCGCGCCGCCAACGGAGGCAAGGCGCCGACGAAGTGCCCATGAGGCTGGGCGTCCTCGGCTGGCCCGTCGCGCACAGCCGCTCCCCGGCGATGCACACGGCCGCGTTCGCCGCGCTCGGCCTCGTGGGCTGGCGCTACCAGCGCCTCCCGGTGCCGCCCGAGGCGTTCGCCGAGACCGTCCGCGCGCTGCCGGCCGCCGGCTTCGCCGGCGCGAACGTCACCGTCCCGCACAAGGAGGCGGCGCTCGCCCTCGCCGACAGCGCATCCGACGACGCCCGCGCCATCGGCGCCGCCAACACCCTCACCTTCGGCCCGCACGGCACGATCCACGCCGACAACACCGACGCACCGGGCCTCCTCGACGCACTCCCCGAGCCGCCCGGCGGCCGCACCGCGCTCGTCCTCGGCGCCGGAGGCAGCGCCCGCGCCGCCGCCCACGCGCTCAGCCGAGCCGGCGCGCGGGTCGCCGTCCACAACCGGACCGCCGCGCGCGCCCACGCCCTCGCGGACGATCTCGGCGTCACCGCGGTCGACGGCCCCACGGCCGCCGACATCCTCGTCAACTGCACCACCGTCGGCCTCCAGGACCCCGAGGCGACCCCCGTCGCCGACCTGAAGCCCTACGGCACGGTCGTCGACCTCGTCTACCGCCCCGGCGGCACCGCGCTCGCCAACGCCGCCCGGGCCGCCGGCCTGCCGACCGTCGACGGCCTGGAGATCCTCGTGCGCCAGGGAGCGCGCTCGCTGGAGATCTGGACGGGTCGCGAGGCGCCGCTGGACGCGATGCGTCTAGCCGCCGCCGACGGCTGAGGTCACCGAGACCCGCAGCCCCGGACCGGTCACCGCGAGCACCCGCGCGCCGCGCAGCAGGGCGAGCAGCTCCTCGCCGACCAGCTCGCGCCGCCAGCCGCGCAGCGTCCGCACGTCCGCCTCTCCGCCGCCGCGCACCGCGCTGACCACCGCCTGCAGGTCCGCCCGCGACGCCACGAGCTCGTAGGCGAGCTCGGCCTCCGCCACCCGTGAGCGCACGAGCGACTCCGACAGCGCGATCAGCGGTCCGTCGCCCGGATGCGTCGCCGGGCGCCGCTCGCCCTCGAAGGGCACCGGCTCGCGATCGAGGCCGCGGACGATCGCCTCGAGGATGTCGTCGCCCCGCCGCCGCAGGTTGCCCGGGTTGATGCCGCGGATGTTCTCCAGCGCCCGCCGCGAGTCCGGCTTGCGCTTGGCGAGCTCGACCAGCGCCGCGTCCGCCAGCACGCTCTGCACCGGCCGGTCCTGGTTGGCGGCCAGCGACTCGCGCCACTCGACCAGCTCGCGCGCCACCGCCCGCGATCGCGCGTCGAGGCCGGAGATGCGCGGCAGCCGGTCGAAGATCGTGTCGAGGTCGCGCTCGTCGGAGATCATCTCCAGCGCCCGGCACTCCTCGCGCGCCCACTCCAGCCGGCCGTGCTCGCGCAGCCGGTCCTGAAGCGCGTCGGCGAGCGCGAAGAGGTGCAGCACGTCCTCGCGGGCGTAGCCGATCTGCTCGCCGCTGAGCGGCCGGCGGTCCCACTTCGTGTAGCTGGCCGTCTTCGGCAGCCGCACGCCGAGGACCTCGCCGAGCAGCGACTCGTAGCCCGCCTGGGCGCGCAGGCCGGCGAAGCCCGCGGCGACCTGCGTGTCGAACAGGTTCGTGATCTCGGTCCGCCACACGCGCCTCAGCAGCGCGACGTCCTGGCGCGCCGCGTGCATGACGACCTCGACCGCGGGGTCGGCGAGCATGGCCGCCAGCGGCGCGGGGTCGACGCGCTCGTCGAGCGGGTCGACGACCTCGATGCGCACGCCGTTCTCGCCGGCGGCGTCGGGGACGGCGACCTGCACCAGGCACAGGAGGGTGCGGTAGCGGCCCTCGCCCATGAACTCCGTGTCGATCGCCAGCCGTGCTCCGGCGCGCGCCTGGTCGGCGAGCGCGGGCAGCTCGGAGCCGTGGATCGGTGACTCGGAGACGGCGGACATCGATCAGGCGACCCGGCGCCCGCGCGCCGCGCGGGAGGGCGGCGGCGGCTCGTCGGGCCAGTGCCCGTGGCGGTCGAAGAACGCCCGGGCGTCGTCCTCCTCGCGGCGGTCGACGTCGCCGGTCATGCCGATGCGGAACAGGAAGTTGAGGATCCAGATGGCGAGGCCGGCGCCGATGATGTGCGCCGAGCCCTCCGCTCGCGCGACGCTGGGGTCGACCGCCCAGAGCAGCACGCCGACCCCGACGACGACGATCGGCAGCCACAGGCGGATGAATCGGAGGAGCAGGTTCATGGGTTGGGCTCGTCCAGCACGGTCGGCTCGGTCGGCAGGGCGCCCGGGTCGAGCGCCGCCAGCGCCTCCTCGAGAGTGCCGGGCAGCCCTACAGATGCTAGGAGCTTCGCGCGCACTTCTCCGGGCGGCTCCGGCCGGTCGGCGAGCGTGACCGCGCCGTGGCGCTTGGCCAGCCGCGCTCCGTCGCCTCCCAGGACCAGGGGGACGTGCGCGTACGCCGGCTCCGGCAGGCCCAGCGCCCGCGCCAGGTGGAGCTGGCTCGGCGTGGCGTCGAGCAGGTCCGCGCCGCGGACGACCTCGCCGATCCCCTGGTCGGCGTCGTCGACGACGACCGCCAGGTTGTAGGCGGGCGTCCCGTCGTTGCGGCGCACCACGACGTCGTCGACGTAGCCCTCGTGGCGGCCCAGCACCCGGTCGTCGAACGCGACGCGCGCCCCTCCGGCCCGCAGCCGCAGCGCCGGCGCCCGCCCCGTCGCCTCGCGCTCGGCGCGCTGGGCGCGCGTCAGCTCGCGGCAGGTCCCCGGATAGCGGCTCGGCGTCCCGTGCGGGGCGCTCGCCGCCTCGCGGATCTCGGCCCTGGTGCAGTAGCACGGGTAGGTGTCGAGCCGGGCGAGCGCCGCCTCGTACAGCGCGCCGCGCTCGGACTGGCGCACGACCGGCCCGTCCCAGTCGAGGCCGATCGCGGCGAGGTCGGCGAGCTGGCGCGCCTCGTGCTCGCGTCGCGAGCGGTCGCGGTCGAGGTCGTCGATCCGCACCAGGAATCGTGCTCCCGCCGAGCGCGCGAACAGCCAGGCCAGCAGCGCGGTGCGGAGGTTGCCCAGGTGCAGGGGGCCCGACGGGGACGGGGCGTAGCGGCCGTCGCGGCCCGGGGGAGAGGCGACCGTCACGCGCGCCGACATCGCGCCAAGGTACTCTCGGCCGCGACGATGGCCGCAGACGAGACCCCACCCGACGTGCCCTGCTCCGCCTGCCGGGGGACCGGCAAGGTGATCTCCAACCTGGGCGGATCGCCCAAGGAGCTCGTCTGCCCGTGGTGCGAGGGCCGGGGCCGCCGGCTGGGCCCCGAGCACGACGCCCAGGCCTTCAGCCAGGGCCGCCGCCCCGACGACGAGCCGCCGGACGAGGCGGCATGACCGTCCTGCGCCTCATCACCGCCGGCGAGTCGCACGGCCCCGGCCTGACGACGATCGTCCAGGGGCTTCCCGCGGGCCTCGAGCTGGACCGCGACGCGCTGAACGCCGACATGGCGCGCCGCCAGCTCGGCCACGGCCGCGGCGGGCGCATGAAGATCGAGAAGGACACCGCCGAGGTCACCGCGGGCGTCCGTCACGGCCGCACGATGGGCGGGCCGATCGCGCTGCAGATCGCCAACCGCGACTACGCCAACTGGGAGGAGCGGATGAGCCCGTGGCCGGTCGAGGCCGAGGTGGGCGAGGTCCACCTCCCGCGGCCCGGCCACGCCGACCTGGTCGGCGTGTGGAAGTTCGGCCACTCGGACGTCCGCAACATCCTCGAGCGCGCCAGCGCCCGCGAGACGGCGGCGCGCGTCGCCGGGGGCGGGCTGGCGAAGGCGTTCCTCGCGGTGCTCGGCGTCCAGGTGCGCAGCCACGTCGTGCAGATCGGCCCGGTGCGCTCGAGCGCGCGGCCCGAGCGCCCCGAGGACTTCGACGGCGTCGATGAGGACAAGGTCCGCTGCCTGGACCCGGAGGCCTCCCGGGCGATGGTCGAGCACATCAACGCCCAGCGCAAGGCCAACGAGTCGATCGGCGGCGTCTTCGAGATCCGCGTGTTCGGCCTCACGCCGGGGCTCGGCTCCCACGTCTCGTGGGACGAGCGCCTCGACGGGCGGCTCACCGGCGCGGTCTGCTCGATCCAGTCGGTCAAGGGCGCCGAGCTGGGCGACGGCTTCGCGCTCGCCGGGACGCCCGGCTCCGGCGCGCACGACGAGATCTTCTACTCCGAGGAGCGCGGCTTCTACCGCGAGACCAACCACGCGGGCGGCCTCGAGGGCGGGATGACCACGGGCGAGCCGCTCATCCTCCGCGGCGCGATGAAGCCGCTGCCGACGCTCACCAAGCCGCTGCGCTCGGTCGACATCTCGACGCGGGAGCCGGCGCAGGCCCTGCGCGAGCGCACCGACTCGTCGGTCGTCCCCGCCGGCGGCGTCGTCGCCGAGGCGATGGTCGCGTTCGTGCTCGCCGACGCCTACCGGCGCAAGTTCGGCGGCGATCACATCGACGACGTGCGCGCGTCCGTCTCCGCATACGAGGAGCGGATCGGATGGCGGCGCAGCGCCTAGGCGGCGCACTGGTCTTCATCGGCTTCATGGGCGCCGGCAAGTCGTCGGCGGCCCGGGAGGTCGCCCAGCGGCTGGACGTCCGCGCGATCGACACGGACCGCATCGTCGAGCAGCGCCTCGGCTGCACCGTCGAGGAGGCGTTCGCCCGCCACGGCGAGGCCCGCTTCCGCGAGGAGGAGGAGCGCGTCTGCGTCGAGGTGCTCGGCCGGGTGGGGGCCGGGGATGTCGTCTCGCTCGGCGGCGGCGCTCTCCGGTCGGAGGCGACGCGCGCCGCGCTCGCCCGGCACACCACGGTGCTCGTCGACGTCGACCTCGACACCGCATGGTCGCGCGCGAGCGGCCGCGGCCGCCCCCTGGCCCGCGACCGGGCGGCGTTCGACGCGCTCTACGAGGGTCGCGAGCCGACCTACCGGGCGCTGGCCGACGCGGTGGTGCCGGGCAGCGAGCGCGGCGCGGCGCGACGCGCGCTGCCGTGGCTGCTGCGGCTGCCCGACGGCGTGCGGCTGCTGTGGGCGTCGGCGCG
The DNA here is from genome assembly GCA_024710825.1 of Solirubrobacteraceae bacterium. Taxonomy (GTDB): domain Bacteria; phylum Actinomycetota; class Thermoleophilia; order Solirubrobacterales; family Solirubrobacteraceae; genus Capillimicrobium. Next base: position 7,666 of record JANJUA010000424.1, on the reverse strand, counting down.
CTCCGGCAGCTACCCGGTGCTCGTCGGCCGCCGAGCGCTGGAGGCCGACCCGTGGCCCGCCCCGGGCCGCCGCTTCCTGGTCAGCGACGAGACGGTGCTCGCCCGCCACGGCGAGCGCGTCGCGCAGGTGGAGGCCACGATCGCTATCGCGCCCGGCGAGGAGAACAAGACGCTCGCCACGGTCGAGCGCGTGCAGCGCGAGCTGGCCCTGGCCGGCGCTCGCCGCGGCGACCACGTCGTGGCGCTCGGCGGCGGCGTCGTCGGCGACCTGGCGGGCTTCTGCGCCGCCACCTACCAGCGCGGCGTGCCCGTCGTGCAGGTCCCGACGACGCTCGTCGCCCAGGTCGACTCCGCCTACGGCGGCAAGACGGGGGTGGACCTGCCCGAGGGCAAGAACTACGTCGGCGCCTACCACCAGCCGGTGGGCGTGCTCGTCGACGTGGGGATGCTCGAGACGCTGCCGCCCGAGGAGCTGGCCGCGGGCCGCGCCGAGGTCGTCAAGACGGCGCTGATCGCGGGCGGGTCGCTGTGGGAGCGGGTCGCCGCCGGGCACTTCGACGACGAGGAGACGGTGCTCGCCTGCGCCCGCACCAAGCTCGGCGTCGTGGCGAGCGACGAGCGCGACGGCGGGCGGCGCCAGGTGCTGAACCTCGGCCACACGGTCGGCCACGCGCTGGAGGCCGCCGCCGGCTACGGCGCCCTGCGCCACGGCGAGGCGGTCGGCCTCGGGCTGCTCGCCGCGCTCCGGCTCTCGGGCCAGGACGCGCTGCGCGGGCAGGTCCGCGAGCTGCTGGAGGCGGCCGGGCTGCCGACCGCGCTCGCGGCCCCGCCCGACCTGGACGGCGTCGCGGCGCTGCTGGCGCGCGACAAGAAGCGCGTCGGCGACGACGTGCCGTTCGTCCTGGTCTCCGCGCCCGGCGACGTGCGCCACGGCCAGGCGGTCGAGGCGGCCGCGATCCGCGCCGCCGTCCAGGAGCTGGCGCCATGAGCGCGCACAACCGCGTCGAGGTGATGCACGGCGTCAACCTCGACCAGCTCGGGCGCCGCGACCCCGGCCACTACGGGGGCCTGACCTTCGATGCGCTCGAGCGGCGCATCTCCACCTACGCTCAGGAGCTGGGACTGACCGTGCGCTTCTTCCAGACCAACCACGAGGGCGAGTTCGTCGAGCACCTCCACTCGCTCGAGGGCATCACCGACGGGATCGTGCTCAACCCGGGCGCCTGGACGCACTACTCGTGGGCGATCCGCGACGCGCTCGAGATAGCGGCGCTGCCCACGGTCGAGGTGCACCTGTCCGACGTCTCGCGGCGCGAGGAGTGGCGCCGCCGCTCCGTCGTCTCCGAGCTGTGCGTCGCGACCGTCAGCGGCGAGGGACCCGACGGCTACCGCACCGCGCTCGCGCGCCTGCGGCGGGAGCTTGCGGCATGACCGCCGATCGGGTGCGACGGCTCGAGGAGCTGATCGCCGAGCGCGAGCTGGACCTGCTGCTCGTCACCGACCTGGTGAACGTCCGCTGGGCCACGGGGTTCACGGGCTCCAGCGCGGTGGCGGTCATCGGCCCAGACGTCCGCACGTTCGTCACCGACTTCCGCTACCTGACGCAGTCCGCCGAGCAGGTGCCGGACTTCGAGCGCACGATCGCCCAGTCGGACCTGCTGGCCGGCGCGGCCGGGACGCTGCCCGGCGACGGCCCGCTGCGCCTGGGCTTCGACGACGCGACGATGGCGGTCAAGACGCACGCGCACCTGCGCGAGCGGCTCCGCGACGACATCGAGCTGGTGCCCGCGGGCGGCCTGGTGGAGGAGCTGCGGGCGATCAAGGACGCCGACGAGGTCGCGAAGATCCGCGAGGCCGCCCTGCTGGCGGACGCCGCCCTGCGCGCCGTGCTCTCCAAGGGCCTGGCCGGCCGCACGGAGCGCGACGTGGCGCTGGATCTCGAGCTCGAGCAGCGCCGCCGCGGCGCCGAGGCGGTGAGCTTCCCGCCGATCGTCGCGTCCGGCGCCCACGGGGCCCTGCCGCACGCCGAGCCGCGCGACGTCGAGATTCCGAGTGGGACGCTCGTGGTGATCGACTGGGGCTGCCAGCTCGACGGCTACTGCTCGGACTGCACCCGCACCTACGCCACGGGGCAGCCGGACCCGCGCGACCGTGAGGTCTACGAGATCGTGCAGCGCGCGCAGGAGGCGGCGCTGGCCGCCGTGCGGCCGGGGCCGACGGGCCGCGAGGTCGACGCGGTCGCCCGCGAGCTCATCGCGGCGGCGGGCCACGGCGAGCACTTCGGTCACGGCCTCGGCCACGGCGTGGGGCTGGCGGTCCACGAGGCGCCGCGCCTGTCGGCGACCAGCGACGCGAAGCTGGTCGCGGGGCAGGTCGTCACCGTCGAGCCGGGCGTCTACCTGCCGGGCGCCGTCGGGGTCCGGATCGAGGATCTCGTCGTCGTCACCGAGGACGGCTGCGAGGTGCTCAGCGGCCTGCCCAAGGATCTGACCGTCGTGGGATGAGGATCGGCGCGCGCTTCAACGGGCCGGTCGGCTCGGCGAACGGCGGCTACGCCGCGGGCCGGCTGGCGGCGTTCCTCGGCGACGGCCCGGCGGAGGTCACGCTGCGGCTGCCGCCGCCGCTGGAGCGCGACCTGACGGTCGACGGGCACGACGGCGCCGTGGAGCTGCGCGACGGCGACGCGCTCGTGGCCGAGGGGCGGCGCCTGGACGGGCTCGACGTCGAGATGCCGCCGCCGGTGTCGGTCGAGGCGGCACGGGCCGCGGGCGCCGCCACGCCGCTGCGCGAGGGCCATCCCTTCCCGACCTGCTTCGGCTGCGGGCCCGACCGGGCCGAGCACGACGGGCTGCACTGCCTGTGCGGACCGGTCCAGGGGCGCTCCGACGGCGTGTGGGCCGTGGGCTGGGTGCCCGAGGCCTCCGCGCGCGAGCTCGTGTGGGCCGCCCTGGACTGCCCGAGCGCGGCGCCGTTCTTGCAGCCGGATCGGCCGCTGGTCCTCGGCCGGATCGCCGCGCGCGTCGATCGCGTGCCCGAGCCGGGCGAGCCGCTGGCGGTGATGAGCTGGGCGCTCGGCGAGGACGGCCGCAAGCGGGCGTCCGCCTCGGCGCTGGTGGACGCGGGCGGGCGGGTCCTGGCCGCGGCGCGCGCCACCTGGATCGCGCTGCGCGCCTGAGCGGCGGGCGATGGACGATCCGGGGCGCCGCCACTGGTTGAAGGCCGTCGGCCATGCGCGCGGGCCGCTGCCCGAGCGCTGGCTGGAGGAGGGCCGTATCGGGGTGCTGTCGCGCGGCGGGTTCCCCCGCCGTCCGCGGGTCGTGCCCGGCGACCGGCTCGTGCTCTACGCCTCGGTCTGGAAGCGCGTGTTCGGGGTGGTCGAGGCGGTGGGGGAGCCGGAGACGGTCGACCATCCCCGCTGGCCGTGGTCGATCGCCGTCGAGCCGCTGCTCGTCGTGCCGCGGCTGGAGGACGCGCCACCGGTGGAGGCGATCGGCGTCGCGGCGCGGTCGATGAGCCAGCAGTCGCACATCGCGATCACGCCGTCGCAGTACGCCCGGGCGGTCGCGGCGCTGGCGTCGGTCGCGGGGTGAGGTCAGGAGGGCAGGGGGCGGTCGCACGCCGGGCAGCGCCCGTCGAGCACCGCCTCGTCGCGCGCCGCGCCCGCCGTCCAGTGCACCCGATGGCGGCCCGAGCCGACCACCCGGAAGGCCTGCCCGCACTCGCACGTGCGCTCCTCCACGCCCGCGGCGCCGCCGCCTCCGCGGCCGTGGCGCCGCCAGCCCCAGGCCAGGGCCCCGGCCGCCGCGGCCACGAGCCCGGCGGCGATCGCCTGACCGACCCTTCTGTGGCTCATGGTCCTGCGCCTACCCGGGAGGCGGACCGTAGACTCGCTCGCCATGGCCTCGACGCTCGTCGTCCACCTGCTGGCGATCTCCCATCCGTGCCATGCGGTGCAGGCCGCGCTCGACGCCAAGGGGCTGGCCTACGAGCCCGTGATGCTCCAGCCGGGGCCGCACATCGAGGAGATGCAGCGGATCTACGGCGAGGGGCGCCGGACGGTCCCGGGGATGCTCGTCGACGGCGAGCCGGTGCACGGCTCGACGGCGATCATGGAGCGCCTCGACGAGCTGGCGCCCGAGCCGGTGCTCTTCCCCAGCGACGCCGTGCGGGAGGCGACCGCCTGGGCGGACGGGGAGCTGCAGGACCTCGCCCGCCGGATCCCGTGGGGCGCGCTCCAGTTCCGCCCCGAGGCGCTCGGCACGTACGGCGGCGCCGGGCCGCTGGACCCGGCCGGCGTCGACTTCGCGCTGCGTTTCGTCCGGGCGACGTGGAAGCACCACGGGATCACCGCGGTGCGCCTGGCCGAGGATCTCGCCGGGCTGCCCGCGCTGCTGGACCGCGTCGACGCGCTGGTCGCCGACGGGATCGTCGGCGGCGAGAAGCCCAACGCCGCCGACCTGCAGCTCGGCGCGACGCTGCGCGTGCTGCTCTCGGTGGGCGACGTGCGGCCGCTGGTCGCGTCCCGGCCGGCCGCGGAGCTGGCGACGCGCTGGCTCGGCGCGCTGCCGGGCGAGGTGCCCGCGGGCGCCTTCCCCGCGGGCTGGATCTAGCGGACGAGCGCCCGCAGGCGGCGGCGGACGCCGGGCGGCAGGCGCCGGGCGACCGTGATCGCCGCCCGCCGCAGCGGGCCGTGCGTCGCCTTCGACGGCTGCGGGGCGTCGGGGCCGGGGCTCACGGGCGTCACCGGCATCAGCATCCACTGGCGCGGGTGGTAGAGCTGCTCGTTGCGCGGCACCTGGCCGCGCTCGCGCAGCTCCAGGTCGGCGAAGCGGTCCAGCCGCTCGCGCCACTCGGTCCCCGCGGTCAGCAGGGCCTCGCGCGCGTTGAGCGGCTGCAGGACGGCGGGGTCGCGCGCGTCGTAGCCGAGCACCTCGCCGAGCCGGCCCAGCCGCGTCGCCAGGCGCTGCTGGTGCTTGGGCGTCATCGTCCGCGTCCACTTGTCCAGCCGGGAGACGTCGATCGGGTCTCCGACCCGCACGCGTCCCTCGACCATCTCCTTGCCGCCGCGGCCCGACTGGACCGTGTGATGGGAGAGGACGTCGTCGGACCACGGCTCGCCGAGCCAGCCGAGCAGCTCCCGCATCACCGGCTCCGGTTGCAGCAGCAGCTCCTCGTAGCGCAGCAGTGCGAAGCGCCTCGGATAGTGGGCGGCCTGGCGGACGATCTCGCGGTTGTAGCGGTCGTAGTGGCTGGCGGCGCGGGCGAACGCGAACTTCCAGCGCGTCATGTTCGAGGCGACGCTCCCGCCGGGATGGCGGAAGATGCCGACGAAGACCGCGTCGGGGAACAGCTTGGCCATCTTGTCGACGTGCCACACGTGCAGCGGCGTCTTCTCGCCCCAGCGCTGCTTGCCGTGCTGCTCGACGTAGCGCATGAAGAGCGTGTCGTAGAAGATCCGCAGCTGCTCGTCGAGCTCCTCGCGGCTCCAGCCGAGCCGCTTGGCCCAGTTGCGCCCGCTCCACTTGAACGGGATGAACTGGTGCGCGTTGTAGGCCCGCATGAACCCGGTCTCCTGCGGGATGGCGATGTTCGGGTGGCTGTCGAGCACGAGGCGCAGCAGCGTCGTGCCCGATCCCATCGCCCCCATGATGAAGATCGGACCCTTCCCGGGGGCGGGGTCCAGCGAAGTGGTCGGCATGGCGGGCGCCGACGATATAGGTCGAGGCCCGCCACGCGTCAGGCGAGGCGGTGGCTGCCCGGGAAGGCGCCCTCCGGATCCCAGGCGGCCTTGATCGCCGCGAGGCGCTCCATCGCGGACGGGCTGTACGCGGCGCGCACCCGCGCCCGGCCCACGTCGCTGACGAAGTTGAGGTAGGCGGAGCCGGTGGCCCACGGCCCGATGGCGTCGCGGAACGCGTGGCCGAAGGCGATCGTGGCGTCGTCGTCGGCGGGGTCGTCCCACATGAGCAGCGGGTGCACGACGAAGGCGCTGTCGCGGCCGACGAGCGGGGACGTCCGCTCGGTGGCGCGGGCGACCGCGCCGCCCCACGGGACGACGAAGAGCTGCGAGGGGCCGGGCGGGAGGCCCTGCGCCCAGTCGCACAGCGCGTCGATCGCGTCATCGGGCAGGTCGAGCGTCTGCTCGGCGGTCCACCAGTTGCGGTGACCGGGCGGATCGTCGATCGAGCACTGGAAGTCCGGGTAGCTCGTCGGGCCGAAGAGGTCGGCGGCGGGCCGCGAGGCGCGGATCGGGGCGAGCGCCCGCTCGCCGTCGGCGACGCTCCCCGCGTACATGCCGACGATGATCGCCACAGGGCGGCCGCGCAGCGCATCCGGCACGTCCGGGTCGTCGTCGGGTGCGGTGGTCAGATCGAACGCCAGCCCCAGCCCCTCGGGCGCGTCGCGCATCGTGTCGCGGAAGAGTCGCATGGCCTCCCGGGCGCGATCGCCGGGGTAGATCGCCAGGCCGGCGAGGACCTCGGCGGGGAGCGGGTGCAGGCGCAGCTCTACGGCGGTGACGACGCCGAAGCCCGCGCCGCCGCCGCGCAGCGCCCACAGCAGCTCGGGGTTGGTGTGCTCGTCGGCGCGCACCAGCTCGCCCTCGGCGGTGACGAGCTCCACGGCGAGGAGGTTGTCGCAGGCGAGGCCGTGGGCGCGTTCGAGCCAGCCGGAGCCGCCGCCGGCGGTGAGGCCGACGACGCCGGTCGTGGAGACGCGGCCGCCGGTGGTCGCCAGGCCGTGGCGGTGCGCCGCTCGATCGACGTGCGCCCAGGTGGCGCCGCCGCCGACGCGCGCGACGCGTCGCCCGGCGTCGACCTCGACGGCGTCCATCGGACGGACGTCGAGCACGAGCCCGTCCTCGCACAGCGAGCGGCCGGTGACGGAGTGGCCGCCGGCGCGGACGGCGAGGGGCAGGGCGGCGTCGCGGGCGAAGGCGACCGCGGCGACGACCTCATCGGGCGTGGCGCAGCGGGCGACGAGCCGCGGGCGCGTCTGCACCATCGCGTTGAACAGCGTGCAGGCGTCCTCGTAGGCGGGGTCGCCGGGGGCGTGCAGGTCGCCGTCGAGGCGGAAGCGGAGCTCGTCGAGCTGGGCGCTGGAGACGGTGGGAGTGGACATGGACGCGACGCTACGGGCGGCTGGGACGCGTGCCTTCCCCCGGAACGGCCATCCTGCGGCATGGCCCGATCCGGCCATGTCGGGGCGGCTCGGCGCGGCCGGCGGGGCGACCCCCGCGGTCGTCGGTTCAGCCCGGCGCGGGCGGCTCGGCGCGGCCGGTGTGATCCGGGCGGGTCAGATCAGCCCGGCCCTGGCGGCGTGCGCGACCGCCGCGGCGCGCGACGGCTGGCGCAGCTTCGTGCGCACGTTCGCCACGTGGCGGTGCACCGTGTGCGGGCTGAGCACGAGGCGGTCGGCGATCTCGTGGTCGCTCAGCCCCTCGGCGACGAGCCTCAGGATCTCCAGCTCGCGGGGCGACAGCTCGGTCTCGCCCGCGCCGTGATCGCGGCGCGCGTCGGGCGTCGACGGCTCGGCCTCGAGTGCGCCGACGTCACCGCGCGGCGCGGGCGCGGCCGACGACGCGGCGCCGAGCGTGCCGTGATCGCGGCGCGCGTCGTGCGCGCCGAGGCGCTCGAGCGTCTCCACCGCCGCGTCGTGCTCGCGCGCC
>JANJUA010000405.1 GCA_024710825.1 Solirubrobacteraceae bacterium | reverse complement strand
CTCCTCCTCGCCGCTGAGCCCGAGCGACTCGGCGCTCTCGCCGTCCTGGTACTGGAGCGGCAACACGCCCATGCCGACGAGGTTGGAGCGGTGGATGCGCTCGAACGACTCGGCGATCACGGCCCGCACGCCGAGGAGCTTGGTGCCCTTGGCCGCCCAGTCGCGCGACGAGCCGGAGCCGTACTCCTTGCCGCCGAGGACGACGAGCGGCGTGCCCTCGTCCGCGTAGGCCATCGCCGCGTCGTAGATCGACATCTCGGTCGACTCGCCCGGCCCGCCCAGCTTGCGCGTGACCCCACCTTCGGGAATCGATCCCCCCCGCCCCGCGAGCTGGTTGCGCAGGCGGATGTTGGCGAACGTGCCGCGCATCATCACCTCGTGGTTGCCGCGGCGCGAGCCGTAGGAGTTGAAGTCCCGCGGCTTGATGCCGTGCTCCTGGAGGTAGGCGCCCGCCGGGCCGTCCTTCTTGATCGAGCCGGCCGGCGAGATGTGGTCGGTGGTGACGCTGTCGCCGAGCTTGGCCAGCACGCGCGCGCCGCGGATGTCGTCGATCGCCTCGGGCTCGACGGTCAGGCCGTCGAAGAACGTCGGGCGCCGCACGTAGGTGGAGTCCTCCGACCAGGCGAAGCGATCGCCGGTGGGCACCTCGAGCCCGCGCCAACGCTCGTCTCCCTCGAAGACCTCGCCGTAGCTCTTGCGGAACATGTCGGCCTGCACCGCCTGCTCGACCGTCTCGGCGACCTCGTGCTCGCTCGGCCAGATGTCGCGCAGGAAGACGTCGTTGCCGTCGGCGTCCTGCCCGAGCGGCTCCGTGAGCAGGTCGACGTCCATCGATCCCGCCAGCGCGTAGGCGACGACGAGCGGCGGCGACGCGAGGTAGTTCATCTTCACGTCGGGGTTGATGCGCCCCTCGAAGTTGCGGTTGCCCGACAGCACGGAGACGACCGCGAGGTCGTGCTCGCCGACCGCCTCGGAGATCTCCTCCGGGAGCGGCCCGGAGTTGCCGATGCAGGTCGTGCAGCCGTAGCCGACGAGGTTGAAGCCGAGCTCGTCGAGGTAGCGGTCCAGCCCCGAGCTCGCGTAGTACTCGGTGACGACCTTCGAGCCGGGGGCCAGCGACGTCTTCACCCACGGCTTGCTCTGCAGGCCCTTCTCGACGGCCTTCTTGGCCAGCAGGCCGGCGCCGAGCATCACCGACGGGTTCGACGTGTTCGTGCAGGAGGTGATGGCGGCGATGACGACGCGCCCGTGCTCGAGCTCGGTCTCGGTCCCGTCGGCCATCTTGACGGGCACGGCCGTCGCGGTCGCGGTTACGGGGAGCTCGGTGTCGCCGTGGCTGCCGTCGCCGTTGCTCGCCGGCGGATCCGAGGCGGGGAACGACTCGGCCGACGCCTCGTCGGCCATCGTCTGGATGCCCGGCACGTGCTCGGTGAGCGCCTCGCGGAAGCGCTCCTTGGCCTCGGTCAGCGCGACGCGGTCCTGCGGGCGCTTCGGACCCGCGATCGAGGGGACGACGTCGCCGAGGTCGAGCTCGACCGTGTCGGAGTAGGTCGGCTCCTCGGAGTCCTCGTCGTGCCACAGGCCCTGGACGCGGCTGTAGGCCTCGACCAGCTCGAGCTGCTTCTTCGGGCGGCCGGTGAACTCGAGGTAGCGGATCGTCTCCGCGTCGATCGGGAAGATCGCGCACGTGGAGCCGAACTCCGGCGACATGTTCCCGATCGTCGCGCGGTCGGCGATCGGCAGCGCGGCGACGCCCGGCCCGTAGAACTCGACGAAGCGGCCGACCACGCCCTTGCGGCGCAGCAGCTCGGTGACGGTGAGGACGAGGTCGGTCGCCGTCGCGCCCTCGGGCAGCTCGCCCGACAGCTTGAAGCCGATGACCTGCGGCAGCAGCATCGACATCGGCTGGCCGAGCATCGCCGCCTCCGCCTCGATGCCGCCGACGCCCCAGCCGAGGACGCCGAGGCCGTTGACCATCGTCGTGTGCGAGTCGGTGCCCACCAGCGTGTCCGGGTAGGCCTGGGGCGGGCGCGAGCCGTCTCCCTCGGTCTCGAAGACGACGCGGGCGAGGTACTCGATGTTGACCTGGTGCACGATGCCCGTGTCCGGCGGGACCGCGGCGAAGTTCTCGAAGGCCTGCTGGCCCCAGCGCAGGAAGGCGTAGCGCTCCTGGTTGCGCTCGAACTCGCGCTCGGCGTTGATGCGGAACGAGTCGGCGCGCCCGAAGGAGTCGACCTGGACGGAGTGGTCGATGACGAGCTCGACGGGGACGAGCGGGTTGATGAGCGACGGGTCGCCCCCCATCTCGCTCATCGCGTCGCGCATCGCGGCGAGGTCGACGACGCAGGGGACGCCGGTGAAGTCCTGAAGCAGCACGCGCGCGGGCGAGAAGGCGATCTCCTCGGACGGCTCGGCGGCGGCGTTCCAGCGGGCGATCTTCTCGATGTCGGCGGCGGTGACTGAGCCGTTGCCCTCCTTGCGCAGCAGGTTCTCGAGCAGGATCTTCAAGGAGAAGGGCAGGCGCGCGACGTCGAAGCGGTCCTGGAGCGCGTCGAGCCGGAAGATCTCCAGCTCGCGGTCGCCCACGCGCAGGGTGTCGCGGGCGTTGAAGGAATTCTCAGACAAGGTTTCTCGGTCTCCTGGGTGGAGGTTCTCCCAACAGTCTCCCATGGCCCGCTCAGCGAGGGCGCGAGCGGTCGAAGCGCCGGCGGCGGCGATCGACCTCGAACCACACGCGCGTCTCGCCCGCCGAGCGCTCCACGCCCCAGCGCGACGCGAGCTTGTCTACGAGGCGCAGGCCGAAGCCGTCGGTCTCGTGGCGGATCTCCGGGTCGAAGCCGGGGCCCACGTCGATGATCTCGACGTGAGCGAAGCCGTCGGTCAGCGTCGCCTCCAGCCGAATCGGAGTGCTTCCGGGGACGTGCCGGACGCTGTTGACCACCAGCTCCGTGGCGAGCAGCGAGACGGTGTGGTCGAGATCGGGGTCGAGGCCGCCTTGTACGAGCGTGCGCCGCGCCCGTCGCGCCGACTCGGTCACGGACGGAAGCTCGACGCTCAGCGTCTTGGTGGGCACCGTCATCAACGGCATGCTCTTGGAACGGGGTGACGAACCGGATCCCATGTGGCCCCAGGATCGCACGTCGGGTGGTGCGCGCGTCTCTCGGCGCGCCGGCGTCAGGCGATGTGCAGGCCCGAGATGGCGCGCGCGATGACCAGCCGCTGGATCTCCGAGGTGCCCTCGAAGATCGTGTAGATCTTCGCGTCGCGGTGCCAGCGCTCCACCGGGACCTCCCGGGTGTAGCCGTTGCCGCCGAGGAGCTGGATCGCCCGCTCGGTCGCCCACACGGCGACCTCGCCCGCCTTCAGCTTGCTCATCGACCCCTCCGCGCTGGCGAACGCCTTGCCGGTGCGGCCCATCCAGGAGGCGCGCCAGACGAGCAGCCGGGCGGCGTCGATCTCGAGCTTCATGTCCGCCAGCGTGAACGCGATCGCCTGGTTGGCGATGATCGGCCGGCCGAACTGCTCGCGCTCCTTGGCGTACTGGAGCGCGTACTCGTAGGCGGCGCGCGCGATCCCCAGCGCCTGGGCGCCCACCACCGGACGGGAGGCCTCGAAGGTCGCCATCGCGGCCTGGCTCTTGGCGCGGGCGCCCTCGCGAACGCGGGCGAGGCGCTCGTCGAGCTTCTCCTTGCCGCCGAGGACGTTCTCCGCCGGGATGCGGCAGTCGTCGAGGTGGACGTCGGCGGTGTGCGAGGCGCGCAGCCCGTGCTTGCGCACCTTCGCGCCCTGCTCGATGCCCTTGGCCTCGTCCTTGGAGACGACGAACGCGGCGTGGCCGCGGGCGCCGAGCTCGCGGTCGACGGTGGCGATGACCACGTGGACGTCGGCGATCCCGCCGTTGGTGACCCACGCCTTCTGGCCGTTGAGGACCCACTCGCCGGCGGCCTCGTCGAAGCGGGCGGTGGTGCGCAGGGCGCCGACGTCGGAGCCGGCGTCGGGCTCGGAGGCGCAGAACGCGGCGACCTTCGGCTCGTCGGGCGTGCCGAAGCAGCGGGGCAGCCACTCGCCGGCCTGCTCGCCGGTCCCCTGACCGAAGATGGCGGTGGCCGCGAGGCCGGTCCCCAGGATCGCCATGCCGATGCCGCCGTCGCCCCAGAAGAGCTCCTCGTTGACGATCGGCAGCGTGAGGCCCGTCTCGTCCGCGTAGAACGAGGCCAGGCCCTCGAGGCCGTAGAGGCCGATCTTCGCGGCCTCCTGGATCACCGGCCAGGGAGTCTCCTCGCGCTCGTCCCACTCGGCCGCGGCGGGGCGCACCACGGACTCGGCGAAGCCGTGGACCCACGCCTGGATGTCACGCTGGTCCTGGCTGAGCTCGAGCGAGAACCCTTCCGTGGCCTCCGTCTGAAGCGTCATTGCGCAAGCAGAGTAGACGGGTCACTGTCGACTTGACGTCGCTATGCGACGCGAACTCGACAGCGACCTTGAACTCAAGCGCGCTCGCGCTGGCCGTACGCGTTCGCCGCCGCGGTGCGCGCCGCCCTGAGCGCTCGCACCTGAATCTGGCCGTATGTCGCATTGGTGGCTGCGCCGCCACAGGGTGAGAATGGGCTGTGGTCACGGATGATCCCGCCGCGGATGTCGCGTTCGAGCA
>JANJUA010000052.1 GCA_024710825.1 Solirubrobacteraceae bacterium | reverse complement strand
CTGCTGCGGGAGTTCGAGGCGCAGGGCGTGCAACGGCTGATGGGCGGCCGGATCGAGGACACGATCGAGTACTTCTACCTCGACACCGAGCAGCGCCTGAAGATCATCCTCGAGTCGGGCAGCGGCCACGCGATCGACCTGGAGCCGAGCTGGGTCTACCCCGAGCCGGAGACGGCCCGCTCGTGAAGATCCTCGTCGTCGGTGACTCCTTCATGCCGTCAGAGGTCTTCCGGCGCGCGTTCGCCCGGCTGGAGGTCGATCACGGGGTTCGCTACGTCCAGATGGACGCCGGACGGGTGCTCGACCCGTCGAGCCCCTCCGAGCAGGCGATCCGCGAGTACGAGGGGCACCCGGACCAGATCGCCGAGCTGCTCGACGACGAGCGGGCGCTCGTCGTGCACGGGGCGCCCGTGACCGACTCGGTGCTGGACGCCGCTCCGTCGCTGGCGCTCGTCGGCTGCGCACGTGGCGGCCCGGTCAACATCGATGTCGCCGCGGCGACCGAGCGCGGCATCGTCGTGGCGAACACCCCGGGCAAGAACGCCGAATCCGTGGCGGACCTCACGGTCGCCTTCCTGGTCATGCTCGCGCGCGGCGTCCGTCCGTCCCAGGAGTTCCTGCTGCAGGGGGGTCGGCTGGGCGATTCGGCGTTCGAGGGCGCCCGCTTCCTCGGACACGACCTCGGCGGCCACGTCCTCGGGCTCGTCGGCTTCGGCCAGGTCGGCCGGCGGGTGGCGAGGCGCGCCGCGGCGTTCGGGATGGAGGTCCTCGTCCACGATCCGTACCTCGACACGCCGCCGGGCGCCGGCGTGACGGTCGCGCCGAGCCTCGGCGAGCTGCTGCGCGGCAGCGACTTCGTCTCCGTCCACGCCCGCCAGACCGCTGAGACCGAGAACATGTTCGGCGCGGCCACGTTCGCGGCGATGAAGGCGGGGGCGGCCTTCGTCAACACCGCGCGCGAGGGGCTCGTCGACGAGCGGGCGCTAGAGGAGGCCGTCCGGGCCGGACACCTCAGCGGCGCGGCGCTCGACGTCGTGCGCTCGCGGCCCGACGGGTCCCGCAACCCGCTGCTCGACCTGGAGCGGGTCATCGTCACGCCACACATCGGAGGCGCGACGCACGAGACGCTCGCCCGCGGCGCCCGGATGCTCGCCGAGGAGATCGAGCGCCTCGCGGCGAGCGAGGCGCTGCGCCATGTCGTCAACGGCGCCGTGCTCGCGGAGGGCTGATCCGTGGCCGGAGAGCACATCGTCGCCATCGACGCGGGGACCGGGTCCTGCCGCGCGGCGGTGTTCGACGCGGCGGGCCGGCAGGTTGCGCTGGCGCAGTGCGAGTGGACTCACCCGCCCGACGGCGACATCCCCGGCTCGTCGCGGTTCGACACCGCGCGCAACTGGCAGCTGATCGGCGGCTGCGTGCGCACGGCGCTCGAGCGGGCGAGCCTGCCCGCGGAGGCGATCGCGGCGGTGAGCGCGACGAGCATGCGCGAGGGGATGGTGCTCTACGACCGCGCCGGCCGCGAGGTCTGGGCCTGTCCGAACGTCGACGGCCGCGCCGGGGCCGAGGCGGAGGAGCTGGTCGCGTCCTCGGACGCCGAGCGCATCTACGCGCGCGCGGGCGACTGGGTGGCCATCACGGCGCCGCCCCGCCTGCGGTGGCTGGCGCGCCACGAGCCCGACCTGTTCGCCGGCATCGGCGGGCTGGGCATGCTCAGCGACTGGATCCTCTACCGCCTCAGCGGGCGGCAGGTGACCGATCCGACGATCGGCTCCAGCTCGGCGATGTTCGACCTGGCGACGCGCACGTGGTCGCCCGAGATCCTCGAGATCTGCGGCGTCGAGCCGGCGTGGGTGCCCGAGGTCGTCGACCCGGGCACGGTGATCGGCGCCGTCACGGCGCGGGCCGCGGCCGAGACGGGGCTCGCGCCCGGCACCCCCGTCGTCGCCGGCGGCGCGGACACGCAGCTCGCGCTGATCGGCATCGGCGTCACGCAGCCCGGCGCGATCAGCGTCATCGGCGGCACGTTCTGGCAGACCACCGCGATCCTCGACGAGGCGCTCGTCGACCCCAAGCGCCGTCTGAGGACGCTCTGCCACGCGATGTCGGACCGCTGGATGATCGAGGGCATCGGCTTCCTGTCGGGCCTCACCATGCGTTGGTTCCGCGACGCGTTCTGCGAGCCCGAGGCCGAGGCGGCGCGAGCCCGCGGCCTCGACCCCTACGCCGCGCTGGAGGAGCTGGCGGCGCAGGTGCCACCGGGTGCGCGCGGCGTGACCGGCGTGTTCTCGAACGTCATGAACGCGCAGCGGTGGGTGCATGCCGCCCCCGCGTTCGTCGGGTTCGACGTCGGCGACCCGGCGGGGTCCGGCAAGAAGGAGTGCATCCGGGCGATCCAGGAGAGCGCCGCCTATGTCGTGCGCGGCCACGCGGAGATCGTCGCCGAGCTGATCGGCCGGCGGCCCGAGCAGGTGGTGTTCACCGGCGGCGGGGCCCGGGGACGCCTCTGGCCGCAGATCCTCGCCGACGTCCTCGGCGTCCCGGTCAACGTCCCGGTCGTGCGCGAGTCGACCTCGTTGGGCGCGGCGCTGCTGGCCGCGACCGCCGTGGGCCTCCACGACGACGTGGGCTCCGCGGCGCGCGCGATCGCCGCCTTCGAGGAGCCGGTGGAGCCGGATCCCGGGCGCGTCGCCGCGTACGACGACCTGTACGAAGGGTGGCGCCGGCTCTACCGGGCGTCGCTGGAGATGTCCGAAGCGGGCTTGACCCGGCCGTTGTGGAGGGCGGCAGGAGCATGATCGAAGGCAACAACGAGCTGGAGCGGCTGGTCGCCCGCTCGCGCCTCATCGGCGCAGACCCGGAGCTGGTCGTCCACGGGGGCGGCAACACCTCGACCAAGACCGTCGAGCGCGACCATCTGGGGCGCGAACGGCGCGTCCTGCGAATCAAGGGCAGCGGGACGGACCTGAGGACCATCGGTCCAGACGGGTTCCCGGGCCTGTTCCTGGACGAGCTCGAGCCGCTGCGCGAGCACGCGGCGATGAGCGACGAGGAGATGGTGGCGCACCTCGCGCACGGCATGGTCGACCCGGGCGCGCGGCCGCCGTCGATCGAGACGCTGCTGCACGGCTTCCTGCCGGCGGCCCACGTCGACCACGTTCATGCCGACGCGATCTGCGCGCTGACCAACCACCCGGGGGGACGAGCGGCGGTCGCGGAGGCGCTCGGCGACGACGTCGCCTACGTGCCGTACCTCCGCCCCGGCTTCGAGCTGTCTCGCCAGGTCGCCGAGCTGGCCGGCTCGCGGGCGGTCGTGCTCGAGCACCACGGGCTCGTCACCTGGGGCGAGACGCACGAGCGCAGCTACCGGCTGACGCTCGATCTCGTCGCACAGGCCAAGCGATACCTCGCCGCCCAGGGGGCGCTGCGGCGGCCGTCGCCGGCGCCCGACCTCTCCGGCCGCGACGTCGCGGCGCTGCTCGCCGCCCTGCGCGGTGCGCTGTCGCGGCCCGGGGCGCCTTGCGTCCTGCACGTCGACCGCGGGCAGCGCTTCCTCGCCGACCGGCCCGACGTGGCGGCGGTGGCGGCGGAGGCGCGCGCGACGCCCGATCACGTCCTGCGGATCGGCGCCCGGTCGATCGTCGTGCGCAGCGCCGCGGAGGTCGCCTCGGCGGTGGCCGCCCACGCGGATGGCTACCGCGCGTACTTCGCGCGCCACGCGGAGTCGCTGCCGCCGGAGAACGACATGCTCAGCCCGCTGCCGCGGGTCGTCCTCGTGCCGGGCCTCGGCTGCGTGGCGGCCGGCGCGACGCCTGCCGCCGCCCAGATGCACGCGGAGATCGCGCACCGCAGCCATCTCGTCACCGCGATGGCGCTCGACGCGTTCGGCGAGGTGCGGTGGCTGACCGAGGAGGAGGTCTTCGCCTTCGACTACTGGCCGATGGAGCTGCGCAAGCTCGCGCTCGCGCCGCCACCGCCTCCGCTGAGCGGGCGCGTCGTGGTCGTGGCCGGCAACGACGGCGCGGATGTCGAGCCGATCGCGGGCCGCCTGGCCGCCGACGGGGCGAACGTGGCCGCCGACGTCGCGAGCGCCGTCGATGCGTTTGGCGGGGTCGACGCGATCGTGCTCCTCGACGGCGATCGCGATGCGCTGCTGGCGGAGGCCGCCGAGATCTGGCGCGTCCAGGGCGCGCCCGGCACGATCGTCCGGGTCGGCTCCGACGTGCGGGCCTCCGACACCGCCCGAGAGAACGCGGTCGTCGCGGACGAGGCCGCCGCCGCCGCCGACGCGGTCGCGTTCCTGCTGTCCGAGCGCGCCGCCGGCCTGGCCGGCTCGGTGCTGCGGATGCGATGACGCTCCAGCGGCTGGCCGACCAGGTGCTGGGAGAGCTCGCCGGCGTCTTCGCCGCGACCGGCGACGAGGCGCTGGCGACGCTGTGCGACGAGGTGCTCGCGGCGCGACGGATCGCCACGTACGGCGTCGGGCGGGAGGGCCTGATGATGCGCGCGCTGTGCATGCGGCTCATGCACCTGGGCCTCGACGCGCGGGTGGTCGGCGACATGACGACCCCGCCCGTGCGAGCCGGCGACCTGCTGGTCGCGAGCGCCGGTCCGGGCGCGTTCTCGACGGTGCTCGCGCTGCTCGGCGTCGCGCGGGACGCGGGGGCGCGGACGCTCGTCGTCACCGCGCAGCCGGACGGCCCCGCGGCCAGGCTGGCCGACGCGGTGGTGCGCCTGCCCGCCCAGACCATGGCCGACGACCTGGACGGGCGCGCCGGCCTGCTGCCGATGGGCTCGCTCTACGAGGCGGCCCAGCTCCTGCTCTTCGACCTGGCATCGACGGCCCTGCGCGACCGTCTCGGGCAGACGCCCGAGCAGATGCGCGCCCGCCACACGAACCTGGAGTGACCTGACGTGGAGCTCGGCATCAACCTCGCCATCGCGACGAAGCGCTGGCCGGAGCCCGAGGCCTGGACGGCGTTCGTCCGCGAGGAGCTGGACCTCGACCTGGTGCAGTTCAGCTACGACCTGCTCGACCCGTGGTGGCCGGAGCGGGAGCGCTCGCGGGAGGCGGAGCGCGTGCGCGCGGCCGCGGAGGCGGCCGGCGTGCGGATCCACTCGGCGCAGATCGGGTTCGCGGGCTACAGCTACAACATGCTGCTCGGCCCGGACCCCGGCCAGCGAGCGCTCGGCGAGCGCTGGTGGGAGCGGGCGATCGACGTCGCCGCCGGCATCGGCGCGACGGCGATGGGCGGGCCGCTCGGCGCCATGAGCGTCCGCAGCGCTGCGGATCGGAGCGAGCGCTACGCGGAGCTGCTCGAGGTGCTCGGGCGTCTGAGCGAGCGCGCCGCGGCCGCCGGCCTCGATGCGCTGCTCGTCGAGCCCACCCCGCTGCGCCGCGAGATCCCGAGCACGGTCGAGGAGGCCCGGCGGCTCGCCGACGACCTGCGAGGGCGCACGGCCGTGCCCGTCGCCTACGTCCTCGATGTGGGCCACGCGAGCTACGAGCCGCTCTACGGGTCGCCGGCGCCGCTCGTCCCCTGGCTCGAGGCGCTCCGCGACGACATCGGCGTGCTGCACCTCCAGAACACCGACTTCCAGGGCGACTCGCACTGGGGCTGGCCCGACTCGCGCGGCCGCTTCGACGTACGGGGCTTCGCCGCCGAGGTCCGCGCCGTGGGCGTCGATGCTCCGGCCATCATCGAGATCGTGCATCCGTTCGAGCTCGACGACGACGAGATGCGCGCCCACGTCGTGTCGTCGGTCGCCCACTGCCGCCGCGCGCTGCCCGGCACGCGGTAATGACCCGCCTGGTCGGGCTCGACGTCGGGACGAGCTGCGTCAAGGGGGTCGTGATCGACGGGGGCGGGGCGGTGGTCGACGCCGCCGAGGCCGGGTATGCGCTCTCG
>JANJUA010000379.1 GCA_024710825.1 Solirubrobacteraceae bacterium | reverse complement strand
CACCCTTGCGGTGCTCGTGGCGGCGGGCACGGCGTACTCGCTGATGCAGTCGCTGGTGATCCCGGCGCTGCCCGACATCAGGGACTCGCTCGGCGCGTCGGAGGGCGCGCTGAGCTGGATGCTCACCGCCTTTCTGCTGAGCGCGTCGGTCGCCACCCCGATCCTCGGCCGGCTCGGCGACATGTACGGCAAGAAGCGGCTGCTCATGATCACGCTGTGCGTGGTCGCGGTGGGCACCCTGCTCGGGGCGCTGTCGTCCTCGACGGAGATGATGATCGCCGGTCGCGTCGTGCAGGGCGTCGGCGGTGGGATCTTCCCGCTGGCGTTCGCCATCATCCGTGACGAGTTCCCGCCCCGGCGCGTGTCGCACGGCATCGGGCTCATGTCGTCGCTGCTCGGCGTGGGCGGCGGGCTCGGCGTGGTGCTCGCGGGGCCGATCGTCGACAACCTCTCCTACCACTGGCTGTTCTGGCTGCCGCTGGTCGCGACGCTCGTCGCGCTCGTCGCCACCCACGTGCTCGTGCCCGAGTCCCCGATCCGGGCGCCGGGCCGGGTCAACCTGACGGCGGCCGCGCTGCTGTCGCTCGGGCTGGTGATCGTCCTGCTCGTCATCACCTGGGCCACCGACTGGGGCTGGGGGTCTCCGCGGACGCTCGGGGGGTTGGCGGCGGGGCTCGCGGTGCTCGTCGGCTGGGTCGCCGTCGAGATGCGCTCGCGCGAGCCGCTGGTCGACATGCGCATGATGCGGATCCGGGGCGTCTGGTCGACGAACCTCGTCGCCTTCTTCGTCGGCGCCGGCATGTACTCGGCGTTCATCCTCCTGCCCCGATTCGTGCAGGAGCCGGAGAGCACGGGCTACGGCTTCGGCGCCTCGGTGCTCGCCGCCGGCGTGTTCCTGCTCCCGGCGACCTTCATGCAGGTGCTGCTCGGGCAGTTCGCCGGCGCGATCGAGCGGCGGGTCGGCTCGAAGCTGCCGCTGCTCGTGGGCGGCACCGTGGGCGCGGCCGCGTTCCTCCTGCTGGTCGTCGCCCACTCCTCTCCCTGGGAGGTCTACGTCGCCTCGGCGCTGCTGGGGATCGGGATCGGGCTCACCTTCGCCGCGCTGCCCAACCTGATCGTCGAGTACGTGCGCCAGGACCAGACCGGCGTGGCGACCGGCATGAACACCGTGATGCGCACGATCGGCGGGGCGGTCGGCGTCCAGCTCTCCGCGACGCTGCTCCTGACCGACGTCGGCGCCGGGGGATCGCCGGCGTCGAGCGGCTACGGCCTGGCGTTCGGCATGTCGGCGCTCGCGTTCGTCGCCAGCGTCGCGGTCGCGCCGCTCATCCCGCGGCGCCGGTCGCGCGAGAGCTGCGTCGAGGGCGCCCGGCTCGCGGCGTCGCGCGTGACGACCTGACGTCCGGGGTGGCGCGGGACCTCGGGTCCTCCATAGCATCGCGAAGATGAAGCGACACGTCCTGATCCTCGGCGCCGGCTTCGCCGGTCTCGAGCTGGCGACGCGGCTGTCGGAGACGGTCTCCGACTCGGTCGACGTCACCCTGCTCGACCGCAACGACGCGTTCTACTTCGGCTTCTCCAAGCTGGAGGTCATGCTGGGACGCCAGTCGCCTGATGACGTCCTCCTGCCGTACGCCGACATCGCGAAGGACGGGGTGACGTTCCGCCGGGAGACGGTGGTGGGCATCGACCCGGCCGCCCGGCGGGTCACGACCGACGCCGGAGCCCACGACGCCGACTTCCTCGTCGTGGCGATGGGCGCGGACTACGACATGGCCGCCACCCCCGGCTTCGAGGAGGGCGGTCACGAGTACTACACGCTGGCCGGGGCCGAGCGCCTGCGTGACGCGCTGGCCGACTTCGACGGCGGGCGCGTCCTGGTGTCGGTGCTCGGCCAGCCGTTCAAGTGCCCGCCGGCGCCGTTCGAGGGCTCGTTCCTCCTGCACGAGCACTTCACCCGCCGCGGAATCCGCGACGCCGTGCGGATGACGACGACGTTCCCCATGCAGCGCCCGGTCCCGGTGACCGGGCCGGTGTCGGAGATGTTCGCCGACGCCCTTGCCGCCCGCGGGATCGAGTCGCTGCCCCAGCAGCTCGTCACCGGCATAGACCCGGCCGTCCGCGAGGCCCGGCTGGCGAGCGGCGAGTCGCTTCCGTACGACCTGTTCGTCGGGATCCCCGTGCACCGGGCGCCCGAGCCGCTCGCGGCGTCCGGCCTGGCGGTGAACGGCTGGGTGCCCGTCGACCAGGCGAACCTGCGCACGCGGTTCCCGCAGGTGTACGCGCTGGGCGACGTCTGCACCGGCCCGCGGACCGTCCCCAAGGCGGGCATCTTCGCCGAGTCCGCCGCGCGGGTGGTGGCCGACGACATCGCGGCGGCGGTCACCGGGGCGGCCGCCCCCGAGCCGTACGAGGGATCGGGGGTCTGCTACGCCGAGTTCGGCGACGGGCTCGTCAGCAAGGTGCAGGTCAACTTCCTGCGCGGCGACGCGCCGGCCGCCGAGCGTCACGAGCCCTCCGCGGCGTACGCCGCCGAGAAGGCCGAGTTCGGCGCGACACGCCGCGCGCGCTGGTTCGGGCGCTGACCGCGGCCGCAGCCGATGCGACCGCCGACGGAGGAGGTGACGGAGCAGGCCGCCGACCAGACGCGGTCGCGGCGTGCGGCTCTGACGGCGCAGCTCGCCTCCCCGCTGCGGGCGTTCCTGCTCAACGAGGCGGGCAGCGCG
Source organism: Solirubrobacteraceae bacterium (assembly GCA_024710825.1). GTDB lineage: Bacteria > Actinomycetota > Thermoleophilia > Solirubrobacterales > Solirubrobacteraceae > Capillimicrobium. The sequence goes on along the minus strand of JANJUA010000379.1, from coordinate 11,044 downwards.
GGGCTGCTGCTGGCCGCGACGGTGGCGGCGCTCTTGTGGGCGAACTCGCCGTGGTCGGATTCCTACGAGTCGCTGTGGGGCACCGAGGCGGCGATCCGCGTGGGCGCGAGCGAGATCGCGCTCGATCTCCGCGACTGGGTCAACGACGGCCTGATGGCGCTGTTCTTCTTCGTGATCGGCCTGGAGGTGCGGCGCGAGCTGTCGGTGGGCGAGTTGACCGACCGCCGCCGCATCGTCCTGCCCGCGACGGCGGCGCTCGCCGGGATGCTGGTCCCGATCGCCCTGTACCTGTCGCTCAATCCGTCGGGCGAGGCGTCCAACGGCTGGGGCATCGTCATCGGCACCGACACGGCGTTCCTGCTCGGGGCGCTCGCGCTCGTCGGCCCGGCCTGCCCGACGCAGCTTCGCGTCTTCCTCCTGTCGATCACCGTGTTCGACGACGCCGTCGCCGTGACCGTCATCGGCGCCGCGTACTCCGACGCCCTCGACCCGCTCGCCCTGGCGGTGGCGGCGGCCTGCCTCGCCGCGCTGGCGCTGCTGGGCCGGCTCGGCGAGTGGCGCGCGTCGGTCTACGTGCTGCTGGCCGTCGTGCTGTGGGTCGCCACGTTGGAGTCGGGGCTGCATCCGTCGATCGCCGGGATGGCGGCGGGCCTGGCGATCGCCGCTCGGCTCCCGCGGCGCCACGAGGTCGAGCACGCGGCGTCGCTGTTTCGCGCCTTCCGCCAGTCGCCGCTGCCGGACGTCGGCAACTCCGCCGCGCGGGGGCTGCGCCGGGCCGTGTCGGTCAACGAGCGCCTCCAGACGGTCCTGCATCCGTGGACGAGCTACGTGGTGGTGCCGATCTTCGCGCTGGCCAACGCCGGGGTGGCCCTGGGCGGCGGCGTGCTGGCCGACGCCCTCGGCTCGCCCGTGACGTGGGGCGTCGTCGTAGCGCTCGTGGTCGGCAAGCTCGTCGGCATCGGCGGCGGCGCCCTCGGAGCGCTGCGGCTGCGGCTCGGCTCGCTGCCGCAGGGCGTCGGCGAGGGGCAGGTGCTCGGCGGCGCCGCGTTGTCGGGCATCGGCTTCACCGTGTCGCTGCTGATCGCGCATCTGGCCTTCGAGGACGCCGAGCTGCGCGACCAGGCGACGGTCGGCGTGCTGCTCGCGGCGGTCCTGGCGACGGCGGTGGCGTTTGCCGTGTTCCGGCTGGCCGCCGTGCTGCGCGGGGAGCGCACCGCCGGCCTGCCGATGGTGCTCGACCGCCCGGTCGACGGCGGGCGCGACCACATCCGCGGGCCGGCCGACGCGCCGCTGACCCTCGTCGAGTACGCCGACTTCGAGTGCCCCTTCTGCGGGCGCGCGACGGGCGTCGTGCGCTATCTGCGCGAGCGGCTGGGCGACGAGCTGCGCTACGTCTTCCGCCACCTTCCCCTGACCGACGTGCACCCTCACGCCGAGCTGGCGGCGCGCGCGGCGGAGGCGGCCGCCGAGCAGGGCCGCTTCTGGGAGATGCACGACGTGCTGTTCGCGCACCAGGACGAGCTCGAGGTGGAGGACCTGCTCGGCTACGCCGCCGAGCTCGGCCTCGATGTCGAGCGGTTCGCGCGCGACCTCGACGACGAGCGGCTCGCCGCGCGCATCCGGGAGGACGTCGCCGGCGCGGAGGCGAGCGGCGCGCGCGGCACCCCGACGTTCTTCGTCGCCACCCGGCGCCACGTGGGCGCCTACGACGGCGAGACGCTCGCGCGCGAGCTCGAGGCGCTGCGGTCAGCCTGACGAGGCCTCCGGCGGCGGCGGGACCGTCCGGACGTCGACCCGGTAGCGGAGCGCGAACCGGCCCTGGACGTCGGTCAGCTCGTGCGTGCCCGCCCCTAGCTCGTCGGCCGCCGTGTGCGTCGCGCCGGCGGTGGCGCCGCCGACGCGTAGCAGCAGGGAGTACGCCGTGGCCCGCCGCTGCGGCTGAGGCGCGTCGTAGACGTCAATCTCGAATCTCCCCGCCTCCGGCGGCACGTCGACCCACGCACCCGTGGGGGGAGCGGCGAGCGACCTGATGACCGGCACATGGCGCGTCGGCACCGGCTCGCCCGACAGCGCGGTCAGATCGAGCCTGGCGCGCGGCGGGAAGCCCTCGCCGATGCGCAACCGCTCGACGGTGATCGTCACCCGCCGGTGCGGATACGCGGGGCGGTCCAGCACGACTCCCCTGTCGAGGAGGTTCCTGAGCACGCGGTGCCCGCTGCGATTGGGGTGCACGGCGCCGTCGCGGTTGCCCTGCCGCGCGAACGACGCCTCCAGCGAGACGAGGAAGCCGTCACGAGCGCAGTACGGGTGCCCGGCGAAGCCGTCGGTCATCCCCGCCAGGTAGCTCCAGCCGTTGCGGGCGGCCGCGAGCCGGATCTGGGCGTTGAGCCGGCCGCCCACATCGGCCATCCGGCGCGCCTCCCAGCGGTTGATGCCGAATCGCGGCGCGCCGAGCAGCCCGCATCCACCACCGTCGAACGCGTTGGACGGGTAGTCGGTGATGTAGGTCTCCGCGACGTCCACCCGGTCGCGCAGCGCCCGGCCGAGGCGGTCGTATCGTGGGCCGAGGGTCTGCAGCCCGGCGCCGATCGCCTCGTCCACGCAGGCGCTCCCGGTGCGCCCGGGCCCGCGAAGGTTGGTCGCACAGCCCTCGACGACGTCGGAGAAGTGGATGTCGTTGATGCCGGCGCTCAGCAGCAGCGCGTCGATCGTCCGACCGCCGCTCCGCACCGGGTGCCCGACCATGGCCGCCAGCGCATCGACCTGGGCGGGCAGCCGGCGGTGGTCGCGCGCCCGTCCGCTTCGCGAGGGCGGCTCGATGCCGTCGTACGGGGCGAGCAGGCCCTCGACGAGCTTCGCTCCCGAGCACGCCAGGCTGACGAACGTGACCGACGTATGGGGGTCCGACGCCTCGAGATCGCGAGCGAAGAGAGCGTGCCCGTTGCGCGCCGAGCGATGGCAGCGACGGTCGTTCCAGCGCACGCGCCGGTGCTCCTCGATGCCCACCTTGGCGTTCCAGATCCAATCGACCCGCCGGCGCGAGCCGACGTCTACCGAGTACCTGCCCGGCCGGTCCGGGTTGCCCTCGCCGGACGCCATCGAGTCGCCCAGCGACACGACGAGCCGGTCGCGCGGCGCGATCCGCTCGGTGGTCTCCGCGATGGCGCCATCGCCGTCGTACAGCGACAGCGTCAGGTCGTAGGCGCCCAGGCGCGGCAGGTCGCGGAAGGCGATCCTGCAGCGTGGGGTGCGCACGCCGCGCCGGTACCCCGACCCGACTGCCTGGATCCGCACCCCGTAGCGGCGGATGCTGCGGTCGCCGCCGCTCGACCGGCACAGGGCGATGTCGACCCACCCGCGCGAAGGCTGCACAGAGGAGCGCGCGTAGCTGCGCGCCGAGGGCCGCCATGCGGACCACGCCCGCTCGTAGCGCCGTGGAACGCTCCACGACATGCGGATGACGGGCGGCCGCACGGGCTTGGCCTCGACGGGCGGCTCGGGGACCTGGGGGCCGCCGAGCACGGCGGCGGCGGTCGCGGCTGCCGCCGCGATCATGGCGCGCGGCGGGACGAGGGGGCGGACATGGCTTCCTCCCGAGATAGCTCTAAGTTGGAGGTTATAAAGCTCCAGGCTGTAGCCTTGCCAGCTCCGATGTCCTCGGCCGGACCCCAGCTGCGTCCGTTCTCGTACGTGATCCTCATGCTCGTCGGCGATCGCGGCGCGGCGCCGCACGATCTCGCGCGCATGAGCCGGCAGGGCCAGGTCTACTGGTCGGCCGCGACGAGCCGCTACTACTCCGAGCCCAAGCGCCTGGCCGAGCTCGGCCTGCTCGCGGCCCGCAGCGAGCCGGGGCAGACGCATGAGCGCACGTGGTACACGCTGACCGACGCCGGCCGGCGCGCCGTGGCCGCGTGGCTGGCCGAGCCGTCCGGGTTCGTCCGCATCCAGAACGAGCCGGCGGCGCGCCTGAACGCGGCCGACCTCGCCGACGACGAGGCCACGGTCGTCCGCAGCCTGCGGGCCATCCGGCCCGAGATCGAGTCCCAGCTGGCGTGGCTGGACCAGGCTGACGAGGTCGCCTCGACGCTGCCGCACCGTGAGCGCTACCTACGGCTCAACCACCGTCTCAGCCGGCGGCTCCTCGAGGCGTTCCTCGAATGGCTCGACGAGGTCGAGCGCGAGCTGGGCTGACGGCCGTCAGGCCGCCCGCTCCGCCGCTTTCGGCGCGGGATCGGCGAGGATGCGCGCCCAGGCGTCGCCCAGCGCCAGCTGGTCCGAGGCGTCGAGGCGGTCGAGGAAGCACCGGCGGACGCCTTCGTGGTGCGTGCGGCGGGCGGCCCGGAGCCGCTCGGCGCCGGCGGCGGTGAGCTGGGCGAAGGCGCCGCGGCCGTCGTCCTCGGCGGCGCAGCGGATGACGAGGCCGAGCTCGACGAGGCGGTCGACGACGCGGGTGCAGCCGCTGCGGCTGATCAGGACGCGGTCGGCGATCTCCGCCATGCGCAGGCGCTGCCCGGGGGCGTCGCCGAGGAACATGAGCACCTCGTAGGCGGAGAGCGAGAGCCCGTGCTCGCGGCGCATCTCCGCGTCGAGCGCGTGCGTGGTGCGGGCGTGGACCTGGAGCAGCCCGCGCCAGGCCGCCAGCTCGTGGCTGTTGAGCAGTGAGGGCATCGGGGGATCGACGCGCCGGCCGGCGCTCGCGGCGCCGGCCGGCCCGTGGAGATCTACGCGGCCTGCTTGGCGGCGGAGATGTCGAGGGCGAGCTTGACCTTGTCGGCGACGAGCATGTTGCCGCTGCCGAGGGCCTGGTTGAACTTCATGCCGTAGTCGCCGCGGTTGATCTGGCCGGTGACCTCGAGCCCGATCCGCTCGTTGCCCCAGGGATCGACGTCGGTGCCGTTGATCTCAGCCGTGAGGACGACCTCGTTGGTCACGCCGTTCATCGTCAGGTCGCCGGTGATGCGGAAGGTCTCGTCGTCGATCGGCTCGATCGCGGTCGACTCGAACTCCAGGTCGGGGTGGACCTCGGCGTTGAAGAAGTCCGCCGAGCGCAGGTGCTCGTCGCGCTGGGACTCGTTGGTGTCGACCGAGGCGGCCTTCACCGTGCCGCGCGCCTTGGCGCTCGAGAGGTCGTCGCCGATCTCCAGCGTGCCCTCGAACTCGGTGAACTCGCCGCGGACGGTGGCGATGCCCATGTGCTTGACGGCGAAGCCGACCTTGGAATGGCCGGCGTCGACGACCCAGGTTCCGGTGGGGGCGAGCGTTGCGTTTGCCATGGTGTCTCTCCTTGAGGAAGCGATTGCGTCAACAACTATAGCAAGAAGTTGTCGTCGCAACTACTTCCGCGTCCAGCGGCTCGTACGCGAGGAGAGTCAGGAGCTCATCGCGCGGTCGTTGACCACCGGGTCGGTGCGCGACGGGATCAGGGCGGCCATGCAGCTCCTCGAGGAAGTGTCGAGCTCACGCGCGATGCGGCTCAGGGCAGCCGCGCCGGCACCGCCGCCGGGCCGGCCTGACCGAGCATCGCGTCCTCCTCCTCCGTGGCGAAGACGTGGAGCCCGAGCCGTGCGGAGATCTCCCGGCACACGCGGGTCCCGCGGACGCTGTTGCCGTACGGGTCCAGGCCGGGGGAGAAGACGGCGATGCCCATCTTGCCCGGGATCACGCAGAGGATCGCGCCGCTGACGCCGCTCTTCGCCGGCACTCCGACCTCGTAGGCCCATTGCCCGGCGAAGTCGTACATCCCGCACGTGTACATCACGCTGAGGACGTCGCGCACGCGGTCGCGGGGCAGGCACGCGGCGCCGGTGATGGGGTTGACGCCGCCGTTGGCGAGCGTGGCCCCCATGATCGCGAGGTCGGGGCAGGTGACCTTCACCGAGCACTGCCGGAGGTAGAGCGCCAGGCCGGCCTCGACGTCTCCCTCGACCATGCCCTGCGCGCGCATCAGGTAGGCGGTCGCCCGGTTGTGGTCGGCCGAGCGCAGCTCGCCCTCGAACGTCTCCTGGTCCACGTCGAGCGTCGCGTTGCCCGCGTACTCGCGGAGGCTGCCGACGATCCGCTCGAGCTTCTCGTCGACGTCGGCTCCGCGCACCAGGTTGCTGGTCACGATCGCCCCGGCGTTGACCATCGCGTTGTACGGCCGGTTGTGGCGCTCGTCGAAGACGATCGAGTTGAACCGGTCCCCGCTCGGCTCCACGCCGACATGCTCCAGCAGCCGTTCGCGGCCGAGGTCCTCCAGCGCGAGCGCGTAGGCGAACACCTTGGAGACCGACTGCAGCGCGAACGGCAGCTCGGCGTCGCCCACGCTCATCACCTCCCCGCCGATCGTCGCGACGCTGATGGCGAACTCGTCGTGGCTGGAGGTGGTCTCCGCCAGCGAGCAGTAGCCCTTGCCCGGCTCGTAGTAGGTCGAGATCGCGGAGGAGTCGATCGCGAGATGCCGCTCGTAGAGCGCCTGGAGTCGAGGCATGAGCCGGCGGATCGTCGGCGAGTCCGACGTCGGATCCTCGAGGAAGCGTCCGATGACCTCGCTGTCGGCCACGCCCGGGAGCCGCTGGGCGAAGATGCGGTGGAAGGCGACCTCCTCGCGCGTCCGCAACGGCGGCACGACGACGTCTCGCTCGGACTCGAGCTCCGCCGTCGTCACCTGGGCGCCGAAGTGCTCCTCCAGCACCTCGTTCATCCCGGTCCCCTCGCCGAACTGCTCCTTCGGGCGCCACAGGAGGTCGTCGGGCAGCCAGCCGTCGAAGGCGCGCCGCAGCAGCCACTTCTCCGGACGGCCCTCGTCGGTGAGCTTCCAGCCCGGCGGCAGGGCGAGCGCCAGCTCGACGACGTCGAGGTCGAGGAAGGGGATCCGCGGCTCGATGCCGTTCGCGCTCGTCACGCGGTCGACGCGCTGGAGGCCGAGGTTGTGCATGCCGCCGATGGTGTCGACCAGCTCGGCGTGCAGCTCGTCGGCCGTCTCGATCTGCGCGTAGTGCGCGTAGCCGGCGAAGAGCTCGTCGGCGCCCTCGCCGATCAGCACCACCTTCACGTGCTCGCGGGCCAGCCGGGCGACGAGGTGGTTCGGGACCGCGCTGTGCACCAGGCTCGGCTCGAAGGACTCGAGCATGCCGATCACCTCGGGGACCAGCGCGATCGCCTCGTCCAGCGAGAACTCGCGCTCGTGATGGTCGGTGCCGAGGTGCTCGGCCACGCGGCGCGCGGCGACGAGGTCCGGGCTGCCGGGGAGGCCGGCGGCGAACGTGGGCAGCGTCCACCCCTGCCGCCGGGCGACCCGCGCGGCGATCGCGGTGATGAGGCTCGAGTCCAGTCCGCCCGACAGGAACACGCCGATGGGCACGTCGGCCACGAGCGCCCGCTCGACGGCTCTCGTCAAGCTGTCGCGCACCGCGTCGAAGACCCAGTCCGGCGGCGCCTCGCCGGCGCCTCGGGTGCGCATCAGCACCGGCCTGGCGACCGCGTTCGACCGCCAAGGCCGCAGCCCCTCGACGGGGCTCCACGCATGGCCGGCGGGGAGGGGGTGGGCGACGGGGCGCCACTCCGGGTCGAACGCCTTGAGCTCGGAGGCGAAGATCGTCGTGTCGTCGCGCCGGGCGTAGTACAGCGGCGCGACGCCGAAGTCGTCGCGCGTGGCGACGAAGCGCCCGTCGGTACCGGCGATGACCAGCGCGAACATGCCCCACAGGCGGTCGAACGCGTCGATGCCGTGCTCGTCGTAGGCGAGCAGCGCGGCCTCGTGGTCGGAGCGCGTGCGGAAGCGGCTCTCGCCGAGCCGCTCCCGCAGCCGCTCGTGGTTGTAGATCTCGCCGTCGCCCACGATCCACAGGTCCCGCCGGACGCCGCACAGCGGCTGCGCGCCGCCCTCGGGATCGACGATCGCCAGGCGCCGATGCCCCAGCCAGGCGTCCCCGACCGTCCGGCTGCCGCTGCCGTCGGGCCCGCGGTGCGCGATCCGCTCGAGCATCCGCAGGCCCATCCGCGGGTCGAACGGCCCGTGGGCGGCCACGATCCCCGACATGTCAGCCGCCTCCCGTTCGTGCCGGTCCAGGCACTCGATCTGCGCGCCCCCGCGACATCGCGAGGCAGTCAAGCACGGATCGGCCGGCGGTCACCACGTCGGTGGCAGGCGACGGCTCCACGGGCGAGCGGCCTCGAGCTGCGCGGCGAGCGCCACGAGCCGGCCGTCCTCGCCGCGGCGGCCCGACAGCGTCATGCCGATCGGCAGGGCGGCCTCCGTCCAGTGCAGCGGGAGCGAGACGGCGGGCACGCCGAGGACGTTGAAGGTCGCGGCGAACGGGCTGAACGCCTTCTCGGCGGCGAAGCCGGCGGCGGGATTCTCGTCGTCGCGCAGCGCGCCGACCGGCAGCGGCGGCTGCGCCAGCGTCGGCGACAGGAGGGCGTGCAGCGGCGCCAGCCGCACGAGCGCGGCGCGGGCGACCGCGTGCAGCTCGGCGACCGCCCGGGCATACGCGACGCCGTCGATCCGCGCCGCCCGCTCGCGGTGCCACCTCGTGATCGCGGCCAGTCGCCCGGACAGCTCGGGCGGCACGGGCGCGAGGCCGCCGAGCACCCCCCACACCGCGTCGAAGCCGGCCGCGTCCCGTACGCGGTACGGCGGCTCGACGTCCACCACCTCGTGCCCCAGCTCGACCAGCAGCTCGCTCGTCGCCTCGTAGCCGGCGACCACGTCCGGGTGGACGGGGACGTCCGCGAGCGCGGGGGTGTGGAAGCGGCCGATCCGCAGGCGGCCGGGATCGCGCTCGGCGGCGGCGAGATAGCCGCCGGCCGGTGGTGGCGCGGGGAACGGGTCGCCGGTCTCGGGCGTCGCGAGCACGTCGAGCAGGGCGGCGGCGTCCCGCACGCTGCGGGCCAGCGCGCCGCTCGTCACCAGCCCGGTCGGGTCGATGGAGGCGCCGCCGCTGACGATGCCGCGACCGGGCTTGAGGCCCACCACTCCGCAGGCCGACGCGGGGGTGCGCACGGACCCGCCGCCGTCGTTGCCGTGGGCGAGCGGGGCGAGTCCCGCCGCGACGGCCGCCGCGGCGCCGCCGCTGGAGCCCGAGGCCGAGCGGGTGAGGTCGTGGGGCGTGCGCGCCGGGGGCGCGACGTCGCTCTCCGTATGAGCGGTCAGCCCGAACTCGGGCGTGTGCGTCTTGCCGAGCATCGTGGTTCCGGCCTCCCGCAGCACGGTCGCGATCCGGTCGTCGGCGGTCGGGACGAAGTCCGCGAACGCGGCCGATCCGAAGGTGCAGCGCACGCCGGCGACCGGCGTGAGGTCCTTGATCGGCACGGGGACGCCGTGCAGCGGCCCCAGCGTCGCCGGGTCCGCCTCCCGCAGCGCGTGGTCGGCCGCGCGCGCCTGCGCGAGCGCCAGCTCGGGCGCGAGCGTCACGTAGGCGCCGACCTCGTCGTTGCGTCGCTGCGCGCGTGCGAGGTAGTGCTCGGCGAGCTCGACGGCCGACAGCTCCCCGCGCCGGATGGCGGCGGCCTGGTGGAGCGCGGACAGGTCGTGCGGCTGCGACATCGACGGCTCACCGTACCCGGGTGCCTCATTATGGTCACGGCATGGCCTTCTCGAAGACCCTCGTCGCCGTCGACGACGAAGAGCAGTCGCGCCTGGCCGTCGAGCTCGCGTTCGCGCTCGGACCGGCGGTCGGGCGCGAGATCACCCTGGCGCACGTGGTCGAGGCCCCCGCGTTCGGACCCGAGCTGCCGGAGGCGGCCGCCGGGCTGGAGTGGCTGATCGAGCGCGAGGAGGAGAGCTGGACGGAGCGGCTGGCGGAGCTGGCCGCGACGCTGCCGGTGGCAGCGGCGGTGCGCGGCGAGGTGCTCGTCGCCGAGAAGGTGGCGCCCGCGCTGCTGGAGCTCGCGTCCGGCGGCGGCGTGGACCTCCTCGTCACCGGGACCCGCGGCGCGGGCGGGCTCAAGCGCCGCCTGCTGGGCAGCGTCTCGCAGCGCCTGCTGGCCGAGGCGCCGTGCTCGGTGCTGCTCGTCCGCGAGCAGCCGACCGCCGCCGAGCGCAGCGTCCTCGTGGGCGTCGACGAGACGGAGCTGATGCCGGAGGTCGTGGAGGAGGCCCAGGGCATCGCCGCGGCGCTCGCGGCGAAGCTGGTGCTGGCGGCCGTCGCGGAGCCGCTGGTGCCCTCCCGGATCGAGATCGAGACGCACCCCGGCGTGCGCGACTGGACGCGCGCGCAGGCGGAGCGCGCGCTGCGGGCCGCCGCCGGCCGGATCGACGGACCGCTCGAGCTCGAGGGGGTCGTGCGCGAGGGGACGGCCCGCTACGAGCTGCTGTCGGAGTGCGAGGAGCGCCGGCCGCTGCTGACCGTGGTCGGCGCCAGCGCCCGGCGCGGCGTCGCCGACCGGCTCCTGGGCAGCACCGCGCGGCACCTGGCCAACCTCGCGCCGTGTCCCGTGCTCGCCGTGCGCGCCTCGTAGCTCAGCCGGAGGCGCGGGCGGCGTGCGCCGCCGCCTCGGCCCGGTTGCGCACGCCGAGCTTCAGCAGGATGGCGCTCACGTGGTGGCCCGCCGTCTTCTCGGTTATCACGAGCGTCTCCGCGATCCGCGCGTTGGACATCCCCAGCGCCAGCAGGTCGAGCACCTCCCGCTCGCGGGCGGTCAGCTCGCCCCCCGCGGCGCGGCGGCGCGGGCCGCCGCTGCCGCCGAGCTCGCGCAGCAGCCCCGCGGCGGCGTCCATCGCCCGCACCGCGCCGAGCTCGCGGAACGCCGAGAGCGCGGTCTGCGCCTCGTCGCGCGCGAGCGCCGGCTCCGAGGCCGCCAGGGCGCGCGCGAGGACGAGCCGCGCCTCGGCGACGTCGAACGGCATCGCGAGCGCGCCGAACCCCGTCATCGCCCGCCGCGCCGACTCGGCGGCGTCGGCGGGCCTGTAGGCTTCGACCGCGACGCGCGCGCCCGCCAGATCGGCGCGCGCCTGGACGAAGCGGATGCCGATGGCGTCGGCGAGGGCGGCGAGCCGCTCGGCGGCGGCCGCCGCGCCGGCGACGTCGCCGCGCGCGAGGCGCGCGTCGACGAGCGGCGCCAG
>JANJUA010000367.1 GCA_024710825.1 Solirubrobacteraceae bacterium | reverse complement strand
CTGGCTGGGGTTCTTCGACAAGCTCGCCCAGAGCGACCGCTTCGTGCTGCTCGACGCCGTGCAGTTCCCGCGCACGTCGCGCGGCACCTACACCAACCGGGTGCAGCTGCTCATCGGCGGCCAGCCGGCCTGGCTGACCGTACCGGTGGTCCGCGACGGCGTGCAGCGCATCGGCGAAGTCCGCATCGACGACCGCCAGCCGTGGCGGCGCAAGGCGGTGCGCTCGATCGAGCAGAGCTACGCGAAGGCGCCGGGCTTCGCCGCCACGATGCCGCTCGTGCGCGAGCTGCTCGAGCACGACACGGACCGGATCTCAGAGCTCAACGAGCGCGCGATCCGCCGGCTCGCGCCCGAGCACGCCCACAAGCTGGTCCGTCAGACCGAGCTCGGCGACGTGCCCGGGGCCGCCACGGATCTCCTGATCGGACTCGTGCGCGCCGCCGGCGGCGACGCGTACCTCTCGGGCGACGGCGCCGACGGCTACCAGGAGGAGCCGAAGTACGCCGCCGCGGGGCTGGGCTTCCGCCTCCAGGGCTTCGCGCATCCCGACACCGGCGGGCCGCCCGGGCTGTCGATCGTCGACGCGCGCATGCGCGGTCTCGCGGGGCTTGGGTTGTAGCGTCCACAGCCGTGCGTCCGGCCTGCCCCGCCTGCCTGACCGACCTGCCGCCGCTCGAGGGCGACGCGATCGCATGCGCCGGCTGCGGCGCCCGCTACCGGCGGCTGCCGTTCGCCTGGGACCTGACGCCGCCGCGCGAGACGTGGACCGCGGGGCAGTGGGAGACGTGGGAGCGCCTTCAGCACAACGGCGAGGTCTCCTACGAGGCGGACCCCGAGCACAACCTCGGCGTCGGCGAACGCGAGGACGTCGCGCGGTTCTCGCGCTTCTCGCGGCTCAGCGGCGACGTGCTCGACGTCGGCTGCGGCCCGCAGCCGTGGCCCGCCTACTTCGACGCGCACGCCGAAGGCACGCGGTTCTGGGGCGTCGACCCGCTCGTGGGCGAGCGCGAGGGCGGCTACGAGCGGTTCCGCGCGCTCGCCGAGCACCTCCCCTTCGCCGACGACGGCTTCGACGTCGTGCTGTTCGCCGGCACGCTGGACCACTTCGTCGACCCGTCTTGCGCGCTGGCCGAGGCGGTGCGGGTGCTGCGACCGGGCGGCGCCATCTCGGTCTACCTCGGCCACAAGCGCGAGGGCGCGCCCAAGCCCGCGGTCTCCCACGACTGGTACGAGGCGCTCGAGGTGCCCGCGGGCGCCGAGGACCGCTTCCACATGGAGCGCTTCGGCCCGGAGGAGGCGCTGGCGCTCTTCGCCCGCGCCGGCCTGCGCGTGGTCGACCAGGAAGACCACCGGATCGACGCCTGGCGCTCCTACCACTTCTACCGCGTCGCCCCGTGAACGCCGTCCGCCGCGCACGCGAGGCGGACCTGCACGGGATGGCGACGACGCTCGCGGCCGCGTTCGCCGACGGGCCGTGGCTGACGTGGACGGTGGCGGCCGACGGCCGCGAGCGGCGGGCGCGGGAGCTGTTCGCCGTCCACCTGCAGGCGGTCGGGCTGCGCCACGGGCGCGTGTGGACCACCGAGGACCACGCCGCCGTCGCCGCGTGGTCCTACAGCGAGAGCGCCGGGGAGATCGAGGATGCGCTGGCGCCGTTCGCCGGCCTCATGCTCGAGCTGCTCGGCGACCGGGCGGAGGCGGCGGCGGAGGCCGAGCGACTCGCCGCCCGCCTCATCCCGCCCGAGCCGCACTGGGAGCTCGGCGCGATCGGCGTGCACCCGGCGCGCCAGCGCCACGGGCTCGGCGGCGCGGTGCTGGAGCCGGGGCTCGCGTGCTGCGACGCGGACGGGCTTCCCGCCGCGCTGCAGACGTCGGTGCCGGCAAACGTCGCGTTCTACGAGCGACGCGGGTTCGCGGTCACGGAGAAGCTGACGATCCCCGGCGGCGGGCCGCCGGTGTGGGCGATGCGGCGCGAGCCGCGCTGAGGCGGCTCAGGCGTGCACGAGGACGGGCGGGGACGCGTCGTCCTCGGCGCTCTCCTCGTCCACCGGCGGCGGCGGCTTGTGGAACGGCAGCAGCAGCGCGGCGAGGTAGGCCACGACGATGAGGCCGACGCTCCACCGGAACGTGGCGCCGTAGGCCTCGGCCATCAACGGGGCGAGCTGCTCGCGGACGGCGTCGGGGATGCCGGCGAGGCCTCCGCCCTCTCCGCCGGGGGCGGCGGGCAGCCGGTCGGCCAAGCCGTTGGCGAGGACCACGGACAGCACGGCCGTGCCGATCGAGGCGCCGACCTGCTGGAGGATGTTCAGCGTCGTGCTGGCCTTGGCGATCGCCGCGCGGCGCAGCGTCTGGAGCGCGCCCGACATGATCGGCATCATCGTCGCGCCCATCCCGAGCCCCATGGCGAAGAGGATCGCGCTCAGCGTCCAGTAGTTCGTGTCGGCGCCGAGCTGCGTCAGCGCGAGCATCGCGCCGAGGATCGGCAGCAGGCCGACCACGACGATCCGCCCCACTCCGGGGCGGTCGACGAGCGGGCCGGCGATCGGCATCGTCAGCATCGCGCCGAGGCCCTGGGGCGCGAGCAGCAGGCCGGCGGTCATCGCCGACTCGCCGCGCACGCTCTGGAGGTACAGCGGGAGGAGCAGCATCGAGCC
>JANJUA010000359.1 GCA_024710825.1 Solirubrobacteraceae bacterium | reverse complement strand
TCGGGTTGTTGGGGTAGTTGAGGTACAGCAGTCGGGCGTCGTCGCCGAGCTCGTCGAGGACCGGCGTCCAGCCGCGGCCCTCGTCGAGCGCAACCCGCCGGATGCGTCCGCCGCTCAGCGTCACGCCGGTCTCGTAGACGGGGTAGCCGGGGTCGGGCACCAGCGCGAGGTCACAGGGGTCGAGCACGGCGAGAGGAAGGTGGAACAGGCACTCCTTCGCGCCGAGCACCGGCACGATCTCCCGCTCTGGGTCGAGCGAGACTCCGAACCAGCGCTGGTAGAGGCCGGCCACCGCGTCGCGCAGCTCGGCCAGCCCCCGCGTCGTCGGATAGCGCGACGCGCCGGGGCGGTCGAGTGCCGAGCGCGCCGCGGCCGCCACCGCGGCCGGCGCGGGTCGCTCGGGGTCCCCCAGCGCCAGCGAGACGACCTGCCGACCCTGCGCGCGCACCCGCTCGGCGGCCGCGTCGAGGCGGGCGAACAGGTACGGCGGAAGGGTCCGCGTCCGCTCCGAGAGCCGCGTCATCGGCCGAGCACGTCGGTCAGGAAGCGCGCCGCGCGCTCCGTCTGCGGCTTGTCGAAGAACTGCGCGGGCGGGGCCTGCTCGACGATCCGGCCCTGGTCCATGAAGACGACCCGGTCGGCGACCTGTCGCGCGAAGCGCATCTCGTGCGTCACGACGATCATGGTCATGCCCTCGCCTGCGAGCCGGCTCATCGTCTGCAGCACCTCACCGACGAGCTCCGGGTCGAGCGCCGACGTCGGCTCGTCGAAGAGCATGACCTTGGGATGCATGGCCAACGCCCGGGCGATGGCGACGCGCTGCTGCTGGCCGCCCGACAGCTGGTGCGGATAGTGATCGGCTCGGTCGGCCAGCCCGACCTTGTCGAGCAGCGCGAGGCCCTGGTCGCGCAGCTCCTGGCGGGACCCCCGTCCCAGGCAGCGGGGCGCGAGCAGGACGTTGTCGAGCGCGGTGCGGTGGGGGAACAGGTTGAAGCGCTGGAAGACCATCCCGATCTCGGCGCGATGCTCGGCGATCCGCCGGTCGCTCTCGGGGCGCAGCGTCCCGTCGGGCAGCTCGCGGTAGCCCATCAGCCGGCCGCTGACGGCGATCCGTCCGCGGTCGACCTCCTCGAGGTGGTTCATGCAGCGGATCAGCGTCGTCTTGCCCGACCCCGACGGGCCGAGAAGGACGATGACCTCGCCTCGTCGCACCGTGAGGCTGACGTCGTCGAGGACCGTGACGTCGCCGAAGCGCTTGCTGACCCCCTCGCAGCTGACGACCACGTCGCTCGGCCGGTCCTTGCCGTCGGCCTGCGAAAGCCGCCCCGCCCCGCCCGTGGGAGCGTCGCGCGCGGGCGGGTCGAAGGCCTGTGGGCGGACCGTCGGCATCCGTCCCGACATCGGTGCGAAGCCGATGGAGGGAACGCTCACCGCGAGCCCCTCGGCCACGAGCCGGGGGCGCCCACCGATCATCTGGCGGACGAGGTCGGACGTCGGCAGGCCGACGCGGCGGTCGCCGAGCGGCATCCGCGGTCGACGGCTGCCGCGCGTCCCGCTCCCGCGCCGAGTGACGTCGAGCCGGCTCTCCAGGAGACGCTGCAGGAGCGTGAAGATCGTCACCAGGGCGAGGTAGACGACGCCGACGACGAGCAGCGTCTCGAGGACCAGGAAGTTGGACGTGTAGAGACGCTGCGCGGCCAGGGTGAGCTCGACGAGCGAGATGACCGAGACGAGCGACGTCAGCTTGAGGATTGCGATGAACTCGTTGCCCAGGGCCGGGATCGCCACCCGCAGGGCCTGCGGGATGACGACGAGGCGCTGGACCTGCAGGTAGCGCAGGCCCAGCGCACGGGCCGCGTCGAGCTGATCGCGCCCGACCGAGAGCAGCGCTCCCCGGAAGATCTCGGCGATGTACGCCATCTCGCTCACGATCAGCGCCACCGCCCCGGCTCGGAACGGACTGCTGAGGAAGTCCGCCGTCGCCGGGAACGCCTCCGGAATGGCGTTGTAGACGATCAGGATCAGCAGGAGCAGCGGCAGCCCCCGGAAGAGCCAGATGTAGCCCGACGCCGTCCAGCGCAGCGGCCTGGCCCGGGCCTGGCGCATCAGCGCCAGACCCAGGCCGAGCACGCTGGCGAGAACCCAGGAGAGCGCCGTCAGCTCGACCACGACCAGGGCCGCCTCCCAGATCGTGCCGTCGTCGAACGTCTCGACGAAGTACGACCAGTCGAACGTGGCGAGCAACATCTCAGGACGCCTCGAGCGACGCCTGGATCGTCGCCTCGTCGGGCTCGTCGAGCCCGTAGCTGCCGAGGATCTCCTCGAGCTGCCCGGAGCGGCGCAGCTCGGCGATCCCCTGTTCGATCGCCTCGCGCATCTCGGAGTCGCCCTTGCGCACCGCGATCCCCACCGCTACGGGGTAGAGGATGTCGCGGCTCGACATGGTCAGCTCGCCCTCGCCGGCACGCATGACGGCGAAGGCGCGATCGGCGAAGTGGACGTCGGCGCGCCCGGCCACGACCTCGTTGTAGGCCTCCGGATCGGAGGGGAACGACTTGACCGTCAGATCCTCGCCGCGCGCGCGACACGCGTCGCGGATCTCGCCCAGCGAGAGCTGCTCGACCAGCGATCCCTGGAGGACCGCGACGCTGTGCCCGCACAGGTCCTCGGGCTGCTGAGGCTGATAGTCGCCCTCTCGCACGAGGAACGCGGTCCCCGTCTCGAAGTACGGGATGTAGTCGACCTGCTTGGCCCGCTCGGGGTTCATGTAGAGGTCCGACACGATCGCGTCGAACCGGTTGGCCCCCAGACCGGGGATGAGGGAGGCGAAGCGCGCATCGACCGCCGTCGGCTCCAGCCCCAGCGTCTCGGCCAGCGCCGCCGTGATCTCCACGTCGACGCCCTTGCGCTCGGTTCCCTCGATGTAGGAGTACGGAGGGTTCGTGAAGTCCGTCCCCACGGTCAGCGTGCCCGGCTTGAGCAGCCCCTCGGGGACGTCGATCTCCGCCGCGGCGTTCGCGGCCTCCTCCTGCGGTGCCGATTGACCGCCTCCGGCCTCCCCGCCGCACGCGACCAGTGTGAGGGCGGCCAGCGCGAGCATGGCGGCCAGCGTCCTGCGCCACGCGCTCGTTCGTTCCTGCGACCCCATCTCTCTCCTCCGACTTGTTGGTGGTTGGGCAGTGCGCGGTCGTCAGTCGAGACCCGTCGGGGAGGCGGCGAGCGCCTCCGTGACGATATGTCGCTGTCTGACCGCATGCAACGACGGGTAGCCTTCGGCCGGAGCGGCCCGTTCGGGCCGCCCGACGTAGCGAAGGGTCAGGCCCCCGGGCAGCAGCTCGGCCACCCGGGGGGCGATGTACGTCCAGGCGCCCATGTTGCGGGGCTCCTCCTGGACCCAGGTCACGTCGCGAAGCCGTGGACACGCGGTCACGACCTCGCACAGCTCCTCGGTGGGGAACGGAGCCAGGCGCTCCAGGCGCACGATCGCCACGCGCGCGTCGCCTGACCACGCCGCGAGCAGGTCATGGCCGACCTTGCCCGTGCACACCAGCAGTCGCTCGGCGGCGGCCGGCTCCCCGGACAGCAGGACGGGCTCGAAGCGCCCGCCGACGAGCTCCTGCGGCGTCGCGGCCGCCTCCGGCGCGCGCAGCAGCGACTTCGGCGTCATCACCACGAGCGGGCGTCGCTGCGCCACCTGCTCGAGGAGCAGGTGGTAGTGCTGGGCCGCCGTCGTCGGATAGGCGACACGGAGGCCGTCCTCGGCCGACAGGCCGAGGTAGCGCTCCAGACGCGCCGAAGAGTGCTCCGGGCCGGCGCCCTCGTAGCCGTGGGGCAGCAGGAGCACGAGGCCCGAGTCGATGCCCCACTTCGCGTGGGCGGCGCTCACGAAGTTGTCGACGAC
>JANJUA010000327.1 GCA_024710825.1 Solirubrobacteraceae bacterium | reverse complement strand
GGCAGCTACCTGACGATCGACTTCGCGGGAGCCGAGATCCGCGAGGACCTGCGGCACTGGGTCAACGACGGCCTGATGGCGCTGTTCTTCTTCGTCATCGGCCTCGAGGTCAGGCGCGGGCTGACGCTCGGCGAGCTGCGGGACCGGCGCGCGGCGGCGGTGCCGGCGCTGGCGGCGCTGGCGGGCATGGCGGTTCCCGCCCTCGTCTACACCGCGTTCAACGCCGGCGGCGAGGGAGCGCACGGCTGGGGCATCGTGATGGCGACCGACATCGCGTTCGTGCTGGGAGCGCTCGCGCTGCTCGGGCCGCGCGTGCCGACGGGCGTGCGCATCTTCCTGCTGATGCTGGCGATCGTCGACGACATCGGGGCGATCGCCGTCATCGCGGTGTTCTACGCCGAGGCGGTGGATCTCGTGTGGCTCGGCGTCGCCGCCGCTCTGCTGGCCGCCGTGGTCGTGGGGCGGCGCTTCGGCGAGTGGCGCGGTCCGGCCTACGCGGTGGCCGGCGTGGCGGTGTGGGTCGCCGTGCTCGAGTCCGGGGTGCACCCGACGATCGCCGGCGTGCTGATGGGGATGCTGGTCGCGGTGCATCCGCCGCGGCGCGCCGACATCGAGCGCGCCGCGAACCTCGCCCGCGTCTTCCGCCGCGAGCCGTCCGCCGCGGCGGGGCGGGCCGCCACGCTCGAGGTCAGCCGCTCCGTCTCCGCGAGCGAGCGCTTTCAGGCGGCGCTGCATCCCTGGACGAGCTACGTCATCGTGCCGCTGTTCGCGCTCGCCAACGCCGGCGTGGCGCTCGACGGCGAGGCGCTGTCGCGCGCGCTGCGCTCGCCGATCACCCTCGGCGTGGTCGCGGGCCTCGTGCTCGGCAAGGCGGTGGGGATCGCGACGGCGTCGGGGATGGCGGTGCGGCTCGGCATCGGGCCCCTTCCGTCCGGGGTGGGCCGGCGGCACCTGGCGGGCGCGGCGACCCTGGCCGGCATCGGCTTCACCGTCTCGCTGTTCGTCGCCGAGCTCGCCTTCGAGGACCCGGCGCTGCGAGCCGAGGCGAAGGTCGGCGTCCTGGCCGCCTCGCTGATCGCTGCCCTCGCCGGATACGCGCTCCTGCGCCGGGCCGGCGGCGGGGAGCGCCACGCGCCCGACCAGCCCGCGCCGGAGCTGGCGGTGGCCGTGGACCCGGAGTTCGACCAGATCGGCGGCCCGCGGGACGCGCCGCTGACGCTTGTCGCGTACGGCGACTATGCCTGCCCGCACACGCGGGCGGTCCATCCCGTGCTGGGCGAGCTGCGCCGCCGCCTCGGCGACGACCTGCGCGTCGTCTGGCGCCACCTGCCGATCGAGGACGTCCATCCGCAGGCGCCGCTGGCGGCGGAGGCGGCCGAGGCGGCCGGCGAGCAGGGGCGCTTCTGGGCGATGCACGACCGGCTCCTGACCGGGGGACCGCTGCTCCTGGACCCGGGTGACCTGGTGGCGCACGCCGAGGCGCTCGGGCTCGACGTGGAGCACCTGGCGGAGGACCTGCGCCATCGGGTGCACGCACCGGCGGTGGCGCAGGACGTCGACGGCGCCCGGCGCAGCGGCGTCCCCGGCACGCCGTCGTTCTTCGTGGGCGGACGTCTGCACACCGGCGGCCATGACGCGGATGCGCTCGAGGCGGCCCTGCGGAGCCGTTAGCGGCGTTCCTCGAGCCGCGCCGTGAAGACGAGCATGGTCACCGCGATGAGCACGAGCCGGTAGGTGGCGCGCGCCAGCGCCACCGAGGCGAGCACCGCCTTGGCCTCGATGACGTTCCCGCGCGTCAGGCGCTCGACCAGCTCCTCCACGCCCCGGCGCCGCGTCCGCCCGTCAGACGAGCGCGTGATGCTCGAGCCCGAGGAAGGCGTCGACGGTACGCGGGTCGAACCGCCGGCCGCGGTCGGCGGCGATCTGCTCGACGGCGCGCTCCACCTCCCACGCGGGCTTGTAGGGCCGCTCGTGGGTAAGCGCGTCGAAGACGTCGGCGACCGCGACGATCCGCCCCACGAGCGGGATCCGCTCCTCCGCCAGCCCGTACGGGTAGCCCGCGCCGTCCCAGCGCTCGTGATGCGTGAGCGCGATGCGCTCGGCCGTCTGGAGCAGACGCGAGCCGCTGCCGCGCAGCATGTCGCCGCCGGTGGTCGTGTGGCGCTGCATCTCGCGACGCTCGGCGTCGGTGAGCGGGCCGGGCTTCAGCAGGATGGCGTCGGCCACCGCGATCTTGCCGACGTCGTGCAGGGGCGCCGCCAGCCCGATCCGCTCGACCTCGTCGGCGGACGCGCCGAGCGCACGGGCGATCCGGCGCGCGGTCCGGCCCACGCGCTGGGTGTGCTCGCCCGTCACGTCGTCGCGGAACTCGGCCGCCAGGGCGAGGCGCTGGAGCATCTCCAGACGCGCACCCTCGAGCTCGACGGTACGGCGTCGGACGCGCGCCTCCAGGGCCGCCTCGGACGCCGCCTGCTGGAGCTGGAGCGCCCGCATGTCCAGGAGGATGCCCACCCGCAGCCGAACCTCCTCCGCGTCGAACGGCTTGGTGACGAAGTCGCGGGCCCCGCTCGCGAGCGCGCGGCGTCGCGTCTCGATCGTCATGTCGGCGCTGAGCACGATGATCGGCAACGGCGTCGGGCCCCGCAGCTGCGCCGCCAGCCGCGCCATGACCTCGAAGCCGTCCAGCCGCGGCATGTGGAGGTCGAGCATGAGCAGGTCCGGCCGCAGGCTGTCGCAGAGCTCGATCGCGTCGTGCGGGTCGGTCGTCGACTCGACCTCGGTGTAGCGCCAGCTCGCCAGCAGCGCGCGCAGCGCGAGGACGTTCGCCGGCTCGTCGTCGACGACCAGGATCCTCAGCCCTCCGTTCATCGGCTCTGCCCCCCGCTCGCTTCCCCGTTCTTCTCGTCATCCGCCGCGGATCCTTGAGCGATCCCCGCGGCCGCTGGTCCGGCCCCCGACGCTCCGCCGGTCAGACGGCCAGCGGGAGGCCGCGGCGACGGTCCGCCCACTCGTCGGCGACCTCGCGCAGGATCTCGATCATCGCCTGCGCCGCCGGCCCGCGACCGGCGCCGGAGAGCGTCGCCGCGACGATGCGCCGGTGGGCAACGGCCCCGGCGAGCTCGCGGATGACGATGTCGTCGCGGGGCGAGGTCAGCGCCAGCTCCGGGATGAGCGCCACGCCCACGCCGGCCGCGATGAACCCCTGGATCGCGGCGTAGTCGTCGGACTGGAAGGCGAATGCGCGGCTCGAAGCCGGCCGCGGCACAGGCCCGCAGGAAGATCGCGGTGTCCGGGCACGTCGCGCTGATCGTGCCCTGGATCCATGCCTCGCCCGAGAGGTCCTGCAGGCGGAGCCTCGCCTTGTCGGCCAGCGCGTGCCCGCACGGCAGCGCCGCGAGCAGCGGGTCGTCGAGCAGGTGGACGCACGCGAGCGCGGGGTCCTCGATCGGGTCGGACGCCGCCTCGAGCGTGAGCGCGACGTCGGCCTCCCCCGCGCGAAGCACCTCCAACGCGTCGAAGGGCTCGGCGGGGGCGACGGTCAGCTCGACGCCCGGATGGCGCTCGCGGAATCGGGCGACCACGGGCGGCAGGAGAGAGCCGCCGGCGCTCGGGAACGCGACGACGCGCAGGTTGCCGCCGCGGAGGCCGGCGATCGCCTCGAGGTCGCGCTCGGCGGCCTGGAGGCTGGCGAGGATGGCATCGGTGTGACGGACGAGCGCGGCGCCGGCGTCGGTGAGCCGCACGCCCCTCGCACCGCGCACGACGAGCAGGGTCCCGGCCTCGCGCTCCAGGGCCGCGATCTGCTGCGAGATCGCCGACTGCGTGTAAGACAGGGCCTTGGCCGCGCCGGAGAAGGACCCCTGCATCGCGACCTCGCGCAGCACCCGGAGGCGCTTGACGTCGAGCATTAGGCGAGCTTATCGCGACCTGAGCGAAATCTCATTTGTGCTGATGGCCTCACGTTGCCACAGTCGGTGGCGTCGTCAAGGCGACAGCCGACGCCAAGGAGGTGCGCCTCATGCATCGCTCACCCCGGACCACCACGCCTCTCCAGACCATCTCGATCCGCCCCGCCCAGGACGGCGACCGGCCGCTGCTGCGCCGCCTGGCCGCTCTCGACAGCGCGGAGCCCCTGTCCGGGGACGTGCTGCTGGCCGAGGCCGACGGCGAGGTCGTCGCGGCGCTGTCGCTCGCCGACGGCCGCGCGGTGGCGGATCCCTTCCGCCACACGGCGGACCTGGTCGAGCTCCTCCGCACGCGCGCCCGTCTGATGGGCGCGCCGGGGAGCAGGAGCCGGCACGGACGGCTGACGCTCCGCCGTCCCGCGCCGCGCGTCGCGGCGGCCCGGTAGGGCGCCCCCAGGCCCTCGGCGGGCAGCGGAGGCCGCGACGCTCGCCTACGCTGGGCGGCATGGAGAGCTTCCGGTGGGACGACGGCGACCGCATCATCCGCTTCGGGGCGGGCGCGCTCGCCGAGGCGCCGAAGCTGGTGGGCGACGGCTACGTCCTGCTGACGACCCCGCGCGCGGCCTCCGGCGCGCCGGAGGTGCTCGCCGGGGCCGCCGAGCGCCACGACGTGCCGAGCGGCCGGGTCGACGACATCGCGACCGACCTCCTCGAGCGCATCGCGCCGCCGCCCGACGCGCTGATCGTCGCGTTCGGCGGCGGCCGCGTCGTCGACACCGCGAAGGCGCTCGTCGGCGCCGGAGCCGGCGCGGCCGTCGCCGCGATCCCGACGACGCTGTCGGCGGCCGAGATGACGGGCACCTACCGCCCGGCCGCGGGGCGCCCGTTCCGGCGCGTCCGTCCGCGGGTCGTGCTCAACGACCCGACCCTCTCGGCGTCGCAGCCCGAGAGCGGCCTGGCGGCCAGCGCCGCCAACGCCTTCGCCCACGCCGTCGAGGGCGCGATGACCGTGCACGCCTCGCCCGTCCCGGTGCTCGCCGCCCACGAGGCCGCGCGGCTGATCGCGCACGCCTGGGACGACGCGGAGGCCGCCGACCGCGAGGCGCTCGCGCTCGGCGCCCTGCTCTCCGGCTACGTCATCGACGCGGCTCGCTTCGGCCTGCACCACGTCGCCGCGCAGACGCTCGCGCGCGAGGGCGGCGTCGGCCACGGCCAGGCCAACGCGGTGCTGCTCGCCCACTCCACGGCGCTCCTGCGCCGCCGCCGGTCAGACCGGATGGAGGCGTTCGACGCCGTCCTCGGACGGAGCCCGGAGGCGGTGGGCGCCGACATCGCCCGCCGGGCGCGAGCCGAGCGCATCGGAGACCTCGGGGTGCCGCGCGAGCGGCTCGAGGCGATCGCGGCGGCCGCGGCCGCCCGCGAGAGCGCGCTCGCGCCGACGCCGCCCGTCGCCGACCGGGCGGAGCTGCTCGCGCTCTACGTCGCCGCCTGGTAGCGGCAGCGCCGCTAGCTCAGCTTGATGAGGACGATCGTGTTCAGCGTGAACAGCAGGGCGATCGCGACCGTCCAGCGGTTCAGGTTGCGCTCGACCAGCGACCCGCCGCCGAGCGGACCGCTGCCCGTGCCCACGCCGAACGCGCCCGAGAGGCCGGTGTCCTTGCCCGAGTGCATGAGCACCAGGAAGATGAGCAGCACGGACAGGAAGACCTGCAGGATCTGGAGGATCGTCTCCATCGGCGGCGCATCCTAGCGCTCGAGCTCGTCGAGGCGGTGCAGGATGTCGACGGCCTCCGCCCGCAGCTGGCGGTCCAGGACCTTCCAGTCGGCCTCCGACAGCTTGCCGGTCTGCTGGTCGAGCTCCGCGTCGCGGATCTCGCGGTACTTCGCGTCGCGCGCGGCCGCCAGATCCTGGCGCTCGGACAGCTCGCGGGCCTCGAGCGCCTGGGGGCCGCCGCGCAGGGGCTCGGTCACCACCCAGACGACCAGCAGGAGGAGCCCGAAGACCACCAGCAGCGCCAATGCGTCCACGGTCTGCTCAGACCCTGCTCAGGTCCTGGGCGACGCGGGCCTTCACGCCCGCGGTCGCGCGCCGCCGCGCCGCGTCAGGCGCCGGCCACAGCGCGATGAGCCCGCCGCCGATCACGATGATCGCCCCCGCCCAGATCCAGAAGACCAGCGGCGAGGTGATGAGCTTGAAGTTCGTCGGCGGCCCCTCGCGCTCGTAGGCGATCGCGATTCCCGCCAGCGCCTGCGCGCCCGTGATGCCGCCCTGGGCGGCAGCGAACTCGTCGGCGCCGGCGACCGCGCGCTCGAGCCACTCGAAGTCAGGGCTGACCGCCGTCCAGACGTCGCGCACCGGACCGGCCTTCAGGCCGATCTCGCTCTCGCCCTCGCCCTCGACGGCCCGGCGCACCGGTGGGAGCTGGCCGTTGGACGAGGGGTAGTAGCCGCGCGACGGGTGCAGCGTCGCGACGGGCTCGCCGTCCTTGGTGACGTCGAGCACCGCGCCGAGCACGAGCGAGGCGCCGGTGTTGCGGTCGTCGCCCTGCGAGCCGGTCGCCTCGACGTAGCGGACCTCGTAGTCGCCGATCGTCGTGCTCTCCCCCGGCCGCAGCTGCACGTCGCGCGAGGTCTGGAACGCCGAGGAGGCCGCGACGCCCACGAACAGCACGGCTATGCCGAGGTGCACGATGTAGCCGCCGTAGCGGCGGCGGTTGCGGCGCACGAGCGACACCACCGCCACGGGCATCGGCTCGCCGGACAGCGTCCGGCGCGCGCGGGCCCCCCGCCACACCTCCTGCCCCACCGTGCCCGCCACGAACGCGGCCAGCGC
>JANJUA010000283.1 GCA_024710825.1 Solirubrobacteraceae bacterium | reverse complement strand
TCCTGGCCTTTGATTCCAGCAGTGGGAATCAGTCGAGCGGGGTGCCAACCATCGCGAAGACCATCCACCGTCCGTGGCGCCATCGCTCGAACCCTAACCCGGTCGATCGGCCTTCGCGCCACCAGCTCGGGTGGCCCGCTGTGGTGGTCGCGGCCGCCTCGAGCGCCGTCGGGCAGCGCCGCGACCCGGGAGGGCGAGCCGAGCCTCCCGGCGCGCCGCGGCTCACGGCGGTGCGCTCCTCCCGGCGAGCAGGCCGAGGCCGAGCGCCGCGAGCAGCCCGTTGCCGGCCAGGTAGCCGGCCGGGCCGTGGCCCGACATCCCCACCGCGGCGCCGCCGGCGGCGTACAGCCCGGGCACCGGACGTCCGTCGCGCAGGACCGCCGCGCGCGAGTCGACGCACAGCCCGCCCTGCGTGTGGAACAGCGCGCCGGTGACCCGGACCGCGCGGAAGGGAGGCGCCAGCGGCGCCTCCCAGGCGGTGCGGCCGTGCGGGTCGGGCGCGTCCCCGTCGGCCGCCGCGGCGGCCTCGGCCAGCGCGGGGGCGACGTCGGCGCCGACCAGCGCGGAGAGCGCGCCCACGTCCTCGGCCGCCCGCAGCGCGCCCGCCGCGACCAGGTCCCGGAAGTCAGCGAACTGCTGACAGGCGCGCTCGATGCGCTCGTCCAGCACGACCCAGGCGTGCCCGCCGGGCCGCGCCAGCACCAGGCGGGCGTACTCGGAGTAGCCCGTCGTCTCGTCGCCGAAGCGCGCGCCGCCGGAGTCCACGACGATCGCGCCGTGCATGATCGCCGCCCAGGTGAGGATCACGCCGTGCGGGTCGGCGACCGAGCCGTGGCCCTGGTAGGCGTCGAGGTAGGCGGTGTCGGCGCCCAGCGCCTCCCCGACCTCGAGCGCGGTGCCGACCGCCCCGTCGCCGCCGAAGTACCGGGCGCCGGCGATGTCGGGGCAGTGGCGGGCGACGAGGTCCGGCCGGCCGGCGTAGCCGTTGGTGGCCAGCACGACCGCGCCCGCTGTGACGACCTCCTCCTCCCGCCCCGGAACCGAGACGACCGCGCCGGTGACGGCGCCGTCGCGCTCGACGACACGCTCCAGCCGCATCGGCACCGCCAGCGTGGCCTCGTCGCACGACTGCAGCGCGCGGAGCAGGTGGCCGTGCAGGGTGCGCCCGGACCGATCGGCGACCGCGTGGCAGCGCGCCACCGAGTGGCCGGGGTAGACGAAGTCGGTTACGAGCTCGAGCGGGACGCCCCACCGGTCGACGAGCCACTCGACCAGCTCGGCGCCGATCTCGGTGAGGGTGCGCGCGACGGTGGCGTCCACGTCGCCGCCGGTCTTGGCGAGCACGTCGCCGAGGAACGTCGCGGGCGAGTCCTCGACCCCGGCCTCCCGCTGCCAGCGCGTGCCGGCCGCCGGGATCATCGACGTGCTCATCGCGGTGTTGGAGCCCGCGCGGAAGGTCTCGTGCGACTCGGCCACGAGCACCGACGCCCCCCGCTCGGCCGCCGCCAGCGCCGCGGCCCGCCCGGCCGCGCCGGCTCCCGCCACGACGACGTCGAAGTCGACCTCGCTCACCGCACGACGAGCCGACGCAGGGCGTCCGGCGCCTCGGCGCACGCGATCTGCTCGGTGACGCCGCCCAGCGACACCAGCGTCGCGTCGTGGACGGCCGGGTCGAACGCGGCGCAGCCGTCGGTGAGCAGGGCGACCTCGATGCCGCGCAGATGCGCGTCCCGGACGGTCGAGGCGACCCCGCCGTTGGTCACGATGCCGCATACCACCAGCCGCCGGACGTCAAGCCCCCGCAGCACCCACTCCAGGCGCGTCTGGTGGAACGCCGAGTAGGCCACCTTCTCGACGACCACGTCGGCCGGGCCGAGCGGCTCCATCAGCGCGTTGCCCCAGGACCCCGGCGCGAAGTCGCCCTCGCGCAGGAACGGACGGTGCTCGAGCAGGTGCGGGGCGATGAGCGGGTCGCGGCCCGGCACGGTCACGATCGTGAACTGGGCGGAGACGAACGGGACCCCCAGCCGGCGGCCCGCCGCCACCACCGGCGCCACCCGCTCGGGAAGAGCGGCCAACTCGGGCGAAGCCAGCCCACCGCGCGCGTACGCGCCGTCGGGGTGCAGGAAGTCGCGCTGGAGATCGACGCTGAGGAGCGCCACGCCGCCGCCGCTCACGGCGCCGCCTCCATCACGACGTTGCCGAGCTCGTCGACGGTCGCGACGAGCCCCGCGTCGACGAAGATCGTGGTGTCGGGCTGCTGCAGCACGCACGGTCCCGCCGCGCTCGCGCCGACGGGCAGCGCGAGGCGGTCGAAGACGGGCGCGTCGTGCCAGGCCCCGTCCGCCCACACCGGGCGGGTGCCGCGCTCGGCGCCCGCCAGCGTCGCGTCGGCGGCGGGCGCGAACAGCGACAGCGGGATGCTCGGGCGGCGTCCGGTCACCGCGGTGCGCAGGGTCTGCACGATCGCGGGCACGTCGTCGAGCGTGCGCCCGTACGTGGCCTCGTAGGTCTCGGCGAACACGCGCGCGATCGTCTCACGGTCGAGCGGACGGCCGGCGGCCGGCGCGCTCAGCGGCACCGCCACCGCGTGGCTCTGGCCGCGGTAGAGCATGTCGACCTCGAAGACGACGTCGACGCCGTCGATCGCGATGCCGGTCGAGCGCAGCGCCTCGGTGCCGCGGCGCGCGGTCGTCCTCATCTCCTCGGCGAGCGCCTCGGCGTCGAGGAGCTCGAGCGGGGTGGCGATCGTGTGGACGTAGTCATGGCGCAGGTCGGCGAGCACGCAGCCCAGCGCGCTGGTGATGCCCGGCAGGCGCGGGATGAGCGCACGCGGGCAGCCGATCTCGCGCATCAGCGCGCCGACGTGCAGCGATCCGGCGCCGCCGAAGGGCATCAGCGCGAATCGCGCGGGATCGTGACCGCGCTCGACCGAGATGAGCCGGATCGCGCCGGCCAGCCGCGCGTTGGCGACCGCGACGACCGCCGCGGCGGCCTCCTCCGCATCGAGATCGAGCGGGCGGCCGACGTGCTCGCGCAGGGCCTCGCGCGCGCCGTCGACGTCCAGGCGGTCGAGGCCGGTGCCGAGCGGCCGCTCGGCGTCGATGCGGCCCAGCACGAGGTTGGCGTCCGTGACCGTGGGCCGGTCGTTGCCGCGGCCGTAGCAGACCGGCCCGGGCACCGACCCGGCCGACTCCGGGCCGATCCGCAGCAGCCCACCGGCGTCGACGCGGGCGATCGAGCCGCCCCCGGCGCCGATCGTCGTGATCTCGACCATCGGCGTGCGCACCACCAGGCCGAAGTCGACCGACGCCTGCTGGGCGAACGCGGCCCGGCCGTCGTCGACGAGCGCCACGTCGAACGAGGTGCCGCCCATGTCGCACGTGATGACCCGCGGCTCACCCGCCGCGCCGGCCGTGTAAGCCGCCGCCACGACGCCGGCCGAGGGCCCCGACAGCGCCGTGCGGACCGGGAAGCGCTGGGCCTCCTCGGAGGGGACGACGCCGCCGTTGGACTGCACGACGAGGAAGCGGCCGCCGAAGCCGTCGGCGCGCAGATCCTCCTCGAGCCTGTTGAGGTACGGCCCGACGACCGGCTGGAGGTAGCCGTTGAGCGCCGCCGTGGAGGTGCGCTCGAACTCGCGCAGCTCCGACAGCATGCCGCTCGACGTCGTCACGAACGCGTTGGGCCACCGCGCGGCCTCCAGCGCCGCGTCCTCGTTGGCCGGGTTGGCGTAGGCGTTGATGAACGCGATCACCAGCGCCTCGGCGCCGGCCGCGCGCAGCGCCTCGGCGGCCGCTCGGACCTCGTCCGGGTCGACGGCCTGGACGATCGAGCCGTCGCTGCCGGTCCGCTCCGCGACCTCGAGGCGCAGGTCGCGGGGGATGATCGGCTCGAACTCGCCGCGCAGGCCCCAGGTGGCGGGACGGTCGCGCCGGCGCATCTCGAGCACGTCGCGAAATCCGGCCGTGGTGATCAGGCCGCAGGGCGCGCCGGCGCGCTCGAGCAGCGCGTTCGTGCCGACGGTGGTGCCGTGGACGATGGCGGCCAGATCGGCCGGATCGGCGACGGAGCGCAGGCCGGCCAGGAAGCCGGCAGCCTCGCGCGACCGCGTGGACGGGACCTTCGCCGTCCGCGCCTGGCCCGTGTGCTCGTCGACCACGAGCAGGTCGGTGAACGTGCCGCCGACGTCGATGCCGACGACCGTGCCCGGCGAGCGTTCGGGGCTCATGGCGTCCCCTCGGTGACGAGCCCGAGCGCCAGGTCGCGCTCGGTGCGGGCGGGGTCGCGGTCCGCCGGGTCCCCGTAGCCGCCGCCGCCCGGGCTCTCGATGCGCAGGCGGTCGCCGCGCCGCAGGGCGATGCCGGTCGCCTTGGCGCCGAGCTCGGGGACGACGGTGGCGCCGTCCTGCGTCCAGCTCACCCGGTTGGGGGCGCCCGGGCCGCCGCCCGCGGCGCCGCGCGGGGCGTGGCGGGCGCGCTCGCCGAAGACGAACGCCTCGGCCCGCTCGTCGAGAACCTCGATCTCGTAGATCGCGCCGAGCCCGCCGCGGTGGCGCCCGGCGCCGCCGCTGTCGGGCCGCAGCGCCCAGCTCGTGAAGCGGATCGGATAGGCCGCCTCGAAGACCTCCACCGGTGGGATCACCGCGGTCGACAGCGGGGCGTTGCCGTGGTTGAGGCCGTCGCCGTCCGGCGTGCCGCCGAGGCCGCCGCCGAAGAAGGTGAACATCACCCAGCGGCTGCCGTCGTCGCGCTCGCCCGCCAGCGACAGGGCGTTGATCGTCCCGTACGAGCAGCCCATGGCCCGCGCGGGGTCGGCCTGGGCGACGGCCCCGAAGATGACGTCGATCACCCGCAGGATCGTCTCGGTGTACCCGCCGACCGGCCGCGGCGGTCCGGCGTCCAGCAGCGACCCGTCCGGGATGAGCACGTCCACCGGCCGCATGCAGCCGGCGTTGGCCGGCACCTCGGGGAAGAGGTGCTTGAGCGCCACGTAGCAGGCGGCCGAGGCCGTGGCGCGCGAGATGTTCAGCGGTCCCGCGCAGTGCGGGTCGGTGCCGGCGAAGTCGAGCGTGAGGCGGTCGCCCGCGACGGTCAGCTCCACCGCCACGCGGATGGGCCGGTCGTCGATGCCGTCGTTGTCGAGGAAGTCCTCGGAGGCGTAGCGGCCGTCGGGCAGCTCGGAGACCGCCGCGCGCATCAGCCGCTCGGCGGCGTCTGACAGCGCGCCGAACGCGGCCAGCACCCGGTCCTCTCCCTGTTCGTCGAGCAGCGCCTGCATGCGGGACGCGCCGAGCTCGACGGCGGAGAGCTGGGCGCTCAGGTCGCCGTAGGCGTTGACGGGCGAGCGCCCGATCGCGAGCAGGACGTCGACGATGTCCTCGTCTAGCACCCCTTCGCGCATGATGCGCACGGGCGGGATGAGGACGCCCTCCTGGTGGCTCTCGCGCGCGCCCGGGTTGTAGTTGCCGGGCACGTTGCCGCCGACGTCGTTGTAGTGGCCGACCGAGGCCAGCCAGCAGATCAGGCGCCCGGCGCGGAAGAGCGGGCGCACGAGCTTGACGTCGTTGAGGTGCGTCGCGCCGCGGTAGGGGTCGTTGAAGAGGTAGACGTCGCCGTCGCGGGGGCCGCCGTCGCGCTCGGCCCGCTCGATGGCGTAGCGCACGGCGTAGGCCATCGAGCCGACGAAGATCGGCAGCCCGCTCGTGCCCTGGACGAGCGTCTCGCCCGTGTGGGCGTCGTAGATGCCGTGGCAGGCGTCGTGGGCTTCGGCGATCGTCGGGTTGAACGCGCTGCGGTAGAGCGTGGCGTCCATCTCGTTGACGATCTGCTCGAGCCGTCCCTGGAGCACGCTGAGCGTGACGGGATCGAGCGACGGGGCGCCGGAGGTCATCCGTCGTTCCGGTAGCGGGAACATCTGGGCCGGATCATCGCCGCCATCCTAGCCCGTCCGTCAAGAGCCATTTGCCGTGGGATCCGGCCTCGACCGGCGGTGTGTTCCCTGCTACGGTGGCCCACGAGCGTCGATGAATCCCGAGTCAGTGACACCGGAGGAGCACACCGTTCCGACTAGCGAAACACCCTCCGAGCTGCCGTTCTCCGACCTGCGCGTGATCGACTGCGCGACCCTGTTCGCCGGGCCGCTCGCCGCGACGATCCTCGGCGACTACGGCGCCGAGGTCATCAAGGTCGAGCACCCCGAGCGCCCGGATCCGGCCCGCGGGCACGGTCCGAAGAAGGAGGGCCAGGGCCTCTGGTGGACCTACCTCGGCCGCAACAAGCGCGCGATCACGTGCCATCTGGGCCGCCCCGACGGCCGCGAGGTCTTCGAGCGCCTGGCCGACGGCGCCGACGTGCTGATCGAGAACTTCCGGCCGGGCACGCTCGAGAAGTGGGGGCTGTCGCCGGAGTCGCTGCTCGAGCGCAACCCGCGCCTCGTCATCGTCCGCGTCACCGGCTTCGGCCAGGTGGGCCCGATGGCTCGGCAGCCCGGCTTCGGAACGCTCGCGGAGTCGATGAGCGGCTTCGCCCACATCACGGGCGAGCCGGACGGCCCGCCGACCCTGCCGCCGTTCGGGCTCGCCGACGGCGTGGCGGCGCTGACGGCCACGATCGGCGCGCTCACCGCGCTGCACACGCGCGAGCGGACGGGCCGCGGCCAGGTGGTCGACCTGTCGCTGCTCGAGCCGCTCATGACGCTGCTCGGCCCCCAGCCCCAGGTCTACGACCAGCTCGGCATCGTCCAGCAGCGCACGGGCAACCGCTCGGTCAACAACGCGCCGCGCAACACCTACCGCACGCGCGACGGCCGCTGGGTCGCCGTCTCCACCAGCGCGCAGTCGATCGCCGAGCGGGTCATGCACCTGGTCGGCCGGCCCGAGCTGATCGACGAGCCGTGGTTCGCCACCGGCGGCGGCCGCGCGCAGCACGCCGACGTGCTCGACGAGGCGGTCGGCGACTGGATCGCCCGTCACGACCTCGAGGAGGTCCGCGCGGCGTTCGCCGACGCGCAGGCGGCGGTCGCGCCGATCTACGACATCGCCGACATCTTCGCCGACCCGCAGGTGCAGGCGCTCGAGGCGATCGTGCCCGTCGCGCACCCGGTCCTCGGCTCCGTCCGCATGCAGAACGTCCTCTTCCGCCTGTCGGAGACGCCGGGGCGGATCGCGTGGCCCGGCCCCGAGGTGGGCGAGCACACCGACGAGGTGCTCGGCGAGCTCGGCATCGACCCCGAGCAGGTCGCCCGGCTGCGCGACGCCGGGGCGATCTGACCGTGGAGCCGCTCGCGCGCTCCTACCTCTACGCGCCCGGACACCGACCGGAGATCGTCGCCAAGGCGCTAACCGGCGAGGCCGACGTCGTGGTCGTCGACCTCGAGGACTCCGTGCCCGCCGACCGGAAGGCCGCCGCGCGCGAGAGCGCCGTCGCCGCGCTGCGCGCGCTGGCCCCGCCGGAGCGCGCCCGGCTGCACGTCCGTGTCAACCCGATCGCCGGCGACGTCGGCCGCGACGACCTGCGCGCGCTCGCGCAGGCCGGCCCGACGACCGTGCGCCTCCCCAAGGTCACCGGCGCCGACGACGTCCTGACGGCCGCCGGGCTCGCCGGCTCCGAGCTGCGGCTGAGCTGCCTGCTGGAGTCGGCGGCGGGCGTCGAGCACGCCTACGCCATCGCCACCGCCCACCCGTCGGTCGTCGCCATCGGGCTGGGGGAGGCCGACCTGCGGGCCGACCTCGGCGTGCGCGCCGAGGCCGCCGACGCCGGCCTCGCCTACGCCCGCTCGCGCGTCGTCGTGGCCAGCCGCGCCGCCGGCCTGGCGCCCCCGGTGCAGAGCGTCGACCCGCAGCTCTCCGACCTCGACGCGCTCGAGCGCTCGACGCGCGCCGGGCGCGACATCGGCTTCTTCGGGCGCTCGGCCATCCATCCCACCCAGGTCCGCGTCATCAACGCCGCCTCGCTGCCGTCGGCCGCCGAGCTCGACGACGCCCGCGCGCTGCTGGACGCCCTGGCCGACGACGCCCAGGGCGTCCTGCCCGACGGGCGCTACGTCGACGCGGCGATCGTCGAGGGCGCGCGGCGGGTGCTGGCCTGGGCCGGGGAGGGACCATGATGCACACGGACCACGACGGCGAGGCGGCGATCGCCGCCCTTCGGGGCGCGACGGCGCTGTCGCTCGCCCAACCCCTGCGGACGGGCATCCCCTGCTCGCCCAACCACCCGGGCTTCCGCCTGTCGCTCACCCGGCGCCACGGCGATTCGGTCCGCGCCGACGGCGGCTCGGCCGCCGCGGAGATGATCGTGACCGGCGGCCACGTCGGCACGCACATGGACGCGCCTGCGCATGTCTCGCACCATGGCCTGCTGCACGGCGGAGTCGACGCCCAGGAGGCGCAGCGCGGCGGGCGCTTCTCGGTGCTCGGCATCGACACCGTCGCGCCCATCGCAGGCCGCGGTGTGCTGCTCGACGTGCCGCGCCTGGTGCACGGGGTCGACCGCCTGGACGCCGCCCACGCGATCGGGCCCGACGAGCTGCGGGCGGCCGCGGACGCCGCGGGCGTCACCGTCGGCGCCGGCGACACCGTCATGGTGCGCACCGGCTGGGCGCAGCTCTGGGACGACCCGGTCGCCTTCCTCGGCCACGAGAGCGGCGTGCCCGGCGTGACCGCCGACGGCGCCGCCTGGCTGGCCGAGCGCGGCGTGCGGGCCACCGGCTCGGACACCACCGCCTACGAGCACCTCGCGCCCGGTGCCGGGCACTCGCTGCTGCCCGCCCACCGGGTGCTGCTCGTCGAGGCGGGCGTGCCGATCATGGAGATGCTCCAGCTCGAGCGGCTGTCCGCGCTGCGGACCGCCGCGTTCGGGCTCGTGGTGGCGCCGCTGCCGATCGAGGGCGGGACGGGCTCGCCGATCAACCCGATCGCGCTGGTGGCGTCGTGAGCGCCCCGGTCGCGGCGGCGCTCGGCGAGTTCGCCGCCAAGGTCTACGCCGAAGGGGTCCCGCCGGAGCGCGAGCGCCAGGTCGCCTCGCACGTCCGCGACATGGTCGGGATCGCGATCGGCGCCTCGGTGGAGTGGCACGACGATCCGGTGACGAAGCTCGTGCGCGGCTGGCGGGGAGCGGCCGACGTGGGCGCCCTGGGGCGCGCCGGCCGCTACACGGCGGCGGGGGCCGCGTTCATCGGCGGCACGCTGGCCCACGCGATCGACTTCGACGACACGCACCTGCCGTCGGTCCTGCACCCGAGCGCCTCGGTGGTGCCGGCGGCGCTGGCGACCGCCGAGCTGACGGGCGCGACCGGCGCCCAGGTCGTGCGCGCGGTCGCGGTGGGCGACGAGATCTGCTGCCGGCTGGGCATGGCGGGCTACGACGAGGAGCTGGGCAACTCGATCTTCTTCGAGAACGGCCTGCACGCGACCGCGATCTGCGGCGCCGTCGGAGCCGCGGCCGCGTCGGCGCTGCTGCTCGGGCTCGACGCCGACGGGGTGGCCCACGCGATCTCCGTGACGACGAGCATGGGCTCGGGGATCCTCGAGGCCAACCGGACCGGCGGCAGCGTGAAGCGCATCCACTGCGGCTGGGCGGCCCATGCGGGCGTGGCCGCGGCCGAGCTCGTGACCGCCGGGCTGACCGGCGCCCCGACCGCCATCGAGGGGCGCTTCGGCTTCCTGCGGGCCTTCTGCGGCGAGGCGGGCGACGTGGCGGCGGTGACAGACGGCCTGGGCGAGCGCTGGGAGCTCGACCGCCTGCACGTCAAGCCGTACCCCGCCAACCACTTCTGCCACACCTCGATCGACGCGGCGCTGGAGGCGCGGCGCCTTGGGGTCGACCCGGACGAGATAGCCGAGGTCGAGCTCGGGCTCCCGGCGCCGGTGCTGCGGACGGTCGCCGAGCCCCCGGAGGCGAAGGCGGCGCCGCCGACCGGCTACACCGCGAAGTTCAGCGCGCCGTTCACGTTCTCCGCGGCGCTGCTCGGCGGCGGCGGCCTCGGACTGGGGCTGGCGGACTTCACCGACGAGCGCGCCTTCGACCCGGCGGTGCTGGCCGTGGCCGCGAAGGTGCGCTGCGTGCCCGACGAGCGCTGCTCGGAGATCTTCCCCTACCACTTCCCGGCCATCGCTCGCATCCGCACCCGGTCGGGCGAGCTGGAGCCGATCGAGGTGCTCGTCAACCGCGGCAGCCCGGAGCGTCCGCTCAGCTCGGCGGAGATGTCGACGAAGTTCGCCGACTGCGCCTCCTCGGCGCTGGCGCCGGAGGTGCTCTCCGAGCTCGACGGACTGCTCGTCGACCTCGCCGCGCAGCCCGGCGTCGGACGCATCGTGGAGCTCAGCGCGGCGGGCGACTCGGCGTAGCGCGGAGCGTCCGCGCGTACTCGCGGCGCCCGAGCAGCCCCTGCCAGTGCCAGGCGAACGCCGGCAGCGGGCCGCGCGCGTGCAGCCAGTGGCGGCCGGGCAGGTCGTCGGCGGGGGCGACCGCTCCCACCGTGACGTCGGCCGTCGCCACGCCGGGGCCGTCGGCGGTCGAGCGCCGGGCGAGGACGGCGCCGTCGGCCGCGTAGATGCCGGCGGCGCCCTCGTAGCGGCCGTCGTAGCGCAGCGGCAGCCCGAGGGCGGGGCAGGCCAGCGCGCCGCAGTGCGACGCGTGGACGACCGGCGCTCCGACCAGGCGCGCGAAGGCCGGGGCCGCGCGGGCCGCCGTCCGCCGGTTGGCCGCCTCCCAGCGGCGCGTCACCGCGCGCGGGGGCCAGGCCGGCACGCTCCACCACGCCGACCCGGCGAGCACGAGGTCGACCCGCCCGCGCAGGCGCTCCACCGTCCGGCTGCGCATCAGCTCCCAGCACAGGGCGACCCCGACCCGCAGGCCGTCGCGCAGCGTCAGGACCCCGTCGTCGCCGCCGCCGGCGTAGAACGCGCTCTCCCACATCGTCGGCAGGTCCTTGTCGTGGCGGCCGAGGACCCCGTCGGCGTCGGCGACCATGAAGGCGTTGCGGACGCCGCCGTCGTCGTCGCGGCACAAGAACGAGCCGCCGAGCGCGACGTCGTGACGAGCGGCCCGCTCGACGAGCCAGCGCGTCACCGCGCCGTCCGCGGGCACCGTGCCCGTGCGCATCGACGGCAGGTACGCCATGCCCGTGGTGAAGAACTCGGGCAGCACGACGATCCGCGCCCCGTCGGCCGCCGCCCGGGCGACGAGCTCGTCGCACGCGGCGAGGTTGTCGTCGACCGCGCCGAGCCGCGATCGCAGCATTACGGCGGCGGCGCGCACCCGGCGAGCGCTCATCGCCGGCACTCTAGACGGGCACCGCGCGGCCCAGGCAGTCACGGGGGAGAGTCCGATAGTGCGGAAGGCCAAGCCGGCGCCCCGCAGACGGTGGCGAAACACGATGCTCGCGCCCCGCGCGCGACCTAGCGTTGTCGACATGGAGATCGTGATCGTCGGCGGTGGAGTGATCGGGCTGAGCGTGGCGGAGTCGCTGTCCCGGCGGGGGGCGCAGCCGATCGTGCTCGAGTC
>JANJUA010000239.1 GCA_024710825.1 Solirubrobacteraceae bacterium | reverse complement strand
ATCGTCTACCCGTCGCCGCCGTCGACCTTCCAGGGTCAGGACCAGCTCGACCTGTTCCGCCCGGCGGTCAAGTGGGGTGGGCCGATCTTCCAGTGGAGCCGCATCCCGGAGGTGCTGCGCCTGGCCTTCCGCGAGATGTGGAGCGGGCGCCCGGGCCCCGTGCACGTCGAGCTGCCGGCGCCGATCCTGTACGAGACCGGCGACGAGTCCGCCGCCCCGGTGCTCCCGCCGTCGACCTATCGGGGGAGCGGCCCGCAGCCGTCCGCCGCGCAGCTCGACGAGGTCGCCGCGCGACTGGTCGCCGCCCGGCGTCCGCTCGTGATCGCCGGCACGGGGGTGGATCGGGCCGACGCCAACGAGGCGCTGCTGGAGGTTGTCGACCTGCTCGGCTGCCCGGTGATGACCACGATGGCGGGCCGCGCGACGGTTCGCGGCGACCACCCGAGCTACGTCTCCGGGCTCGGGCCCGCGGGCGACCGCGCCCGCCGCGAGGCCGACGTCCTGCTCGTCGTCGGCTCCCGGATGGGCAACCTCGACCTCCCGTATGACGTGTACTGGGGCGAGCCGGAGCCCGCGCGCGTGATCCAGATCGACATCGACCCGCGCCATCTCGGCGTGACGCGCCCGCTCGACCTCTCGATCGTCGCCGACGCCCGCCTGACGCTCGAGGGCCTCGCCGCGCGCCTGCGCGGACTGGGCCGGCCGGTGGACCGCGCGGACCGGCTCGCCGGCTACCGCGCCCACGACGAGCAGGTGCGCCTCGAGCTGGCGGCGCCGGTGCTCGAGTGGCAGGGGCCGGGCATCCATCCGGCCCACGCCGTCGGCGCGATCGGCGCGGCGTTCGGCGGCGACGCCATCTACACCGTCGACGGCGGCCACACCTCCCTGTGGGCCTACGCCGCCCTGCCGCCGACCCGGCCGCGCTCGTACCACTCGATCCTCGAGCTGGGCATGCTCGGCACCGGGATCCCGTCGGCGATCGGGGCCAAGCTCGGCGCGCCCGACCGCGAGGTCGTCTGCCTCACCGGCGACGGCGCCGCCGGCTTCAACGTCATGGAGCTCCAGACCGCGGCACGCGAGGGGGTGTCGATCACCGTGATCGTCTTCGCCGAGGGCTCGTGGACGATGGAGGAGCCCAACGAGCTCGAGCTCTACGGCCGGACGTTCGGCTGCGAGCAGGGCGACATCCGCTGGGACCTCGTCGCGGAGGGCCTCGGCTGCCACAGCGAGTACGTCGACCGCATCGAGGACCTCGACGCGGCGCTCGGTCGCTGCCGCGCGTTCGACGGCCCCAGCCTCATCTGCCTGCGGACCGACCACGACGCCAACCTCGCGGTCCCCGCCGACATGCTGAGCCGGTTCTTCGAGGTGTACACGGGGCCGCCGACCGAGGCGGAGGTCGCCGAAGGCTGACCGGGCCGGGGCGAACCTGGGGCGACCGCCATAATCGGCGCCCAGGTGCCGAGCCCCGATCCGTCCAGCCCGTCGTCGCCGTCGCCGCGCCCGGTCAAGGGGGACCGGCGCGGGCTGGGGGCGCTGGCCGAGGGGCTCGCGGCGCGCACGTCGCGGCGCGGCCTGCTCGCGCGCGTCGGGCAGGCGCTCGTGGCCGGCTCCGCGGCCAGCCTCGTGAGCGCGGCGGTCAAGCCCGGCGAGGCGGACGCCTACCACTTCTGCGGGCACGTCTACACGACCGGCTCCTGCCCGCACCCGACCGGCCTGCCGCGCATCGACGCCCGCGGCTACCCGCTGCGCGCCCGCGACGGCGCACCCGTCGACGACCTCGGGCGTCCGGTCGACCGCCGAGGGCGCGCGGTGGACGGCCGCGGCCGCCTCCTGCGCGACCCGGACGGCCGCCCCGTGCCGGTCGCCACCCGCACCCGGGTCTGCGACGCGGCGGCGGACGCGTTCGACTTCACGCCCCACGTCGACGGCTCCTGGTACCGCTGCTGCGGCGGCCACGTCCGCAAGCTCGTGGACTGCTGCGCGTACAGGCGCGAGCGGGTCAACGGCGACCGCGCGCTGACGGGCTACTGCTACGAGGGCCGCAAGGTGTTCTGCGTCATGTACTTCCAGACGAAGGTGCCGTGCTAGCCGCGCTCGCCCTCGCGTTCGCCGGCCTCGTCGCCGGGCTGACCGGGACGTGGTCGCCGTGCGGCTTCTCGATGATCGACACGCTCGGTCCCGCCGGGCATCCGGGCGGGCGGCGACGGACCGTGGCGGCCTGCGCGGCGTTCGCGCTCGGCGCGCCGCTCGGGGGCGCGATCACGTTCGGCGCCCTGGCGGCGGTCGGCTCGGCGCTGCAGGGCGGCGGGGCGGCGCTCGGCGTGGCGGTCGTCGTCGCGGCCGCCGCGGCGGCGCTCGACGCCGGCGGCGTCCCGGTCGCCCCGCAGCTGCGCCGACAGGTGCCCGAGTCGTGGCGGCGGAGGTTGCCGCTGTCGGTCGCGGGCTTCCTGTACGGGGTGCTGCTCGGGCTCGGCTTCACGACCTTCGTGCTGGCGTTCGCCCTGCCGGCGCTCGCGGCGGTCAGCGTGGCGGTCGCCGACGTCGGGCTCGGGCTGGTGCTCGGGGTGTCGTTCGGCGTGGGGCGGGCGCTGCCGATCGTCGTGCTCGCTCCGCTGGCGGACTCCGAGACGGGCGCCCGCGCGATCACCGCGATGGCCGAGCGCCCGGCGCTGCTGCGCGGCGCCCGGGCCGCCGACGCGCTCGCGCTCGCGGC
>JANJUA010000234.1 GCA_024710825.1 Solirubrobacteraceae bacterium | reverse complement strand
ATCGTCCCGGGGCTGCTGGCGAGCGCCGTGCCGGGCGGCGCCGGCTACGTCGGCGAGGCGACCGCGTCGCGCGACCCGGCGATCGTCGCCGCCGACGAGCACGGCCGGGTAGCCGCGCTGGCGCTGCCGGCCGACCGCGGCAAGGTCCTGCCCGCGGTGCGCGACCTGCTGGGAGACCACCGGCTCGTCGTGGTGCGCCTGCCCGACGTGGCGGCCCTGCGCGCGCTCGTGGCGCAGCGCGACTCGGAGACGCTCGTCCTCGCCATGGCCGAGCCGCCGTTCGCGAGCGCGACCAGGCTGCTGCCGATCGGCGTCGTCGGCCTCGGCGGCGGTCACACGCTGACGTCCTCGACCACTCGCACCGACGGTCTCGTGACCGGCATCGACGTCGCGCCCACCGTGCTGCGCTGGCTGTCGCTGCCCGTCCCGAGCGAGATGAGCGGGCAGGAGATCCGCCTCGGCGGCGCGCTCGACGTCGCGGAGCTGCGCGACCTGCACGCCCGGCTGCGCGTCGTCACGTCGCGCCGCCACGCGACCCTCGGCGCCCTGGCCGCGAGCTGGGCGGTGCTCGCCCTGGCGGCGCTGGGGCTGGGCGGCAGGCGCGGCGGCCGCTGGGCCGTCCGCACCGGGGCGCTCGGCGTGCTGTGGATCCTGCCGGTCCTGCTGCCGTTCGCGGCGCTGTCGCCGGCGCGCTGGGTGGAGGTGGTGGGGGTCGGCTGGGCGGCGCTCGCGCTCGGCGCGCTGTGCGATCGGCTCCTGCGTTGGCCGGTGGCGGCGGCGGTCCCCGCGCTCACCGGAGTGGTCGCCTACGTCGTCGACCTCGCGTTCGGCTCGCCGCTCATCGTCACGTCGCTGCTCGGACCGAACCCGCTGTTCGGCTCGCGCTTCTACGGGATCGGCAACGAGCTCGAGTCGACGCTGCCGGTCCTGCTGCTCACCGGCGTCGCGGCGGCGATGTGCTGGCTGCGCCGGGGGGATCGCTCGACCTCGCTCGCGCTCGCCTTCGCGGGCGGCGGGCTGGTCCTGGGCGCCGCGCTCGGCTCCGGGCGGCTCGGCGCGGACGTCGGCGGGGTCATCACCATGGGCGGCGGCGCCGCGACGGCGGTGCTGCTGGCGCTGCCCGGTCGGATCACGCGGGCGCGGATCGCCGTCGCGGTGCTCGTCCCGGTCGCGGCGCTGGCCGCCCTCGCGGCTCTCGACCTCGCCACCGGCGGCGACGGGCACTTCACCCGCACCGTCCTGCGCGCCGACGACGGGGAGGCGCTCGCCGAGGTGGTCCAGCGCCGCTACCAGCTGGCGTGGAACAACCTCAGGAGCGGCCTGATGCCGCTGCTGACGGCGCTCTCGCTGGTCGCCATCGCCTGGGGCGTGGTGCGGCGCGACCGGCTGCTCGCGGGCGTCCCCTACCCGGACGCGTGGCGCGCCGCCCTGGCGGGCAGCGCCGCGGCGGGCGTCGTCGGCGCGCTCTCCAACGACTCCGGCCCGATGCTGCTCGTCTTCGCTACGTTCGTCGCGAGCTGGGTAGCCGCCTATCTTCGTGCACGTCCGGACCGTCCGATCCCCTAACCTGCGTCCGATGCGCATCGCCCTGGTGTCGCCGTACTCGTGGACCTATCCGGGGGGCGTGACGCGACACATCGAAGCGCTGTCCGGCGAGTACCGCGCACAGGGACACGATGTGACGGTCCTGGCTCCGTACGACCCGGACGACGCGCTCTCCGTGCGCCTGCACCGCGGCGCTCGGCCGCAGGTGCGGGCCGTGCCGGAGAACCTCGTGTCGCTGGGGCGCACGTTCGGCCTGCCGATGAACGGGGCCGTCTCGAACCTGGCGCCGTTCCCGGCGGCCGCCGCCAACCTGCGGCGCGAGCTGCGCGGGGGCGGCTACGACGTCGTCCACCTCCACGAGCCGGTGGCGCCGATCCCCTGCTGGGACGCTCTGTGCTCGGTCGACCTGCCGCTCGTCGGGACCTTCCACACGTTCTCGGAGAACGCGAGCACGCACGGCGTCGCGAACCTCGTCGGCGCGCGGCGGCGGATGAACCGGCTGCGCGTCCGGGTCGCGGTGTCCGAGGCGGCGGCCTGGACCGGTCGGCGCTTCTACGGCGGCCGCTACCGGGTCATCCCGAACGGCGTCGACGTCGGCCCCGTCCCGTCGCGCGCGCCGCGCGCCGCCGGCGAGACGTTGCGGATCGCGTTCGTCGGTCAGGCCGTCGACCGCAAGGGCCTGCCGATCCTGCTGCGCGCGTTCGAGGCGCTGCGCGAGCACGTGCCGGTCGAGCTGACGGTCGTCGGCGCGGGCGTCGAGGACGTCGCGCCGCTGCTGGAGGACCTGACCGGCATGCGGATCCTGGGTAAGGTCGGCGAGGCCGAGAAGCTCGCGGCGCTCCACGAGGCCGACGTGCTCTGCGCCCCGTCGCTCGGCGGCGAGTCGTTCGGCATGGTCCTCACCGAGGCGTTCGCGGCCGGCACGCCGGTCGTCGCCTCGAACATCGCCGGCTACCGCGACGTCGTCACCGACGGGGTCGACGGCCTGCTCGTCCCCCGGGGCGACGCGACGGTGCTCGCGGAGACCTTGCGCGACCTGGCGCTCGACCCCGCGCGCGAGGCGCGGCTGGGCGCGGCGGCCGCGCGGGCGGCCCAGCGCTTCGCCTGGCCCAACGTCGCGGGGCAGCTGCTGGAGACCTACGACGACGCGATCGCGGTCGCGCAGCCCGCCACGCGGGGCGCGCGCTTCGCCGTCCGCCACGGCCTGCGGCCCGCCGACGGGCTGCCG